>JACMPG010000076.1 GCA_014377625.1 Spirosoma sp. | reverse complement strand
CGCGCCACTGGGCAGAATAAATGCCGGCACAACGGGCGACGGTCCATTGCCAAACTGCGAGTGGTTGGGATTGCCGTTGGCCGTTACCTGACCCGAATTCCGGCGCGACTCCCAGATCAGTTGGGCGTACTCATCGGTGTTTAGCATATCGAGTACCTTGCCCCGTTGCTGATTGCCGTAGTAGGTGTCATAGGTGAATTTGGGTTTGCCCGCCTTACCTTTCTTGGTCGTAATAATGACCACGCCGTTACCCGCCCGCGAGCCGTAAATCGAAGCCGCCGATGCATCTTTCAAAACCTGTAAACTCTCTATGTCACCCAGATTCAGTGTGTTCAGGTTGCCTTTGGTCGGCACTCCGTCAATAACGTACAGCGGGCTGTTGTCGTTGATGGTGCCAAAGCCCCGGATGCGCACCATGACGCCCCCGCCCGGTGCGTTTTCGTTACCCACCGTTACGCCTGCCACGCGCCCCTGTAAAGCCTGCCCTACGTTGGTAGCCGGGATAGCCAGCAGTTGCTTCGTATCTACCGTGGCCACAGCTCCCGTAATGTCGCGTTTGGCCTGGGAGCCATAACCCGTTACGACTACCTCGTTCAACGTTTTGGTGTCGACAGCCATCGTTACGTTAATTTCGGTGCGGTTGCCAATCGTTATATCCTGACCGGCAAAGCCAATGGCCGAGACCGTCAGAACGTTTCGTCCACTGGGTACAGCAAGGGAGAACTTCCCGTCGGCATCCGTCACAATGCCCGTTTGCGTGCCTTTCACAACAACGTTGGCTCCCGGCAGTGGGTTGCTATCATTGCCGTCGGTAATTCGACCGGTAATTCGCCGGTCTTGCGCCATCGCTCCTATGCTCAGCAGCCAGCCAAGTAGCAGCAGTGGTACGGTCCGGTACATTTTCCTGTACACGTTTTTCATAATAAAAGAGAGCTGGTTTAATGTAAATTTTTGGGAAACACTAAGTACTTTCGGCTAAAGTTAAGTAGTTCACGGAATTTAACCAATCTCGCCACCCAAAGAAGTTGTAAATTGGGAAAGCGGCCCGGTAAACCCGTTTTATTGGGTTATCAGGCCGCTTTTTGGGCGAAAAGGATATGACTACTACGCCAATTTCAGATCGTCAATCGCCCGTTGGGCCTTGGCTTTCAATTGCGCATAGGTGTCGTCAAAAGCTTCTTTGCTGGCTAGTGGTTCGTTGACTGAGACGTAAAACTTGATCTTCGGCTCCGTGCCCGATGGGCGGGCCGATACCTTGGTGCCGTCTTCGGTGAAGAACTGCAATACGTTCGACGATTCGATACCCATACTGCCCGCTTTGATTTGGGTCTTCTTTCCCGAGGTTGCGTCCGTCCGTTCCAGCGATTTGTAATCGTCGATACGTACCACCGGCGACCCGGCAATTTCTTTGGGCGGGTTAGCCCGGAAATCGGCCATCATCTGCTGAATCTCCTCGGCTCCGCTTTTGCCTTTTTTAGTGATCGACGCCAGCGACTCGTAGAAGAAACCGTTCTCAACGTACATCGCCATCAGCAGATCGAACAGACTCTGTCCCTTGTCTTTGGCGTAGGCGGTTAGTTCGGCAATCATGGCACAACTGGCCACGGCGTCTTTGTCGCGCACGAAATCGCCGATGAGGTAGCCGTAGCTTTCTTCGCCCCCGGCAATGAACTGCTCTTTGCCCTCCAGTTCGCGGATGACTTCGGCAATGTATTTGAAGCCCGTCAGGGTGTTATAGCAATTGACACCGTAGCGGGTGCAGATGCGGTCGATGAGGTCGGTGGTGACAATGGTTTTGGCCACGAACTCCTTACCCGTCAGCTTACCCGCGTCTTTCCAGGCATTGAGTAGGTAATAGATTATAAGACTGGCCATCTGATTGCCGTTCAGCAACTCAAACTCGCCGTGGTGATTTCTGGCACCTGCGCCCACGCGGTCAGCATCGGGATCGGTGGCAATGATGAGGTCGGCGTCGATGTTCAGGGCCAGATCCAGCGCGAGCTGCATGGCCGCGCGTTCTTCGGGATTTGGCGATTTTACGGTTGGGAAGTTGCCGTCCGGCTCGGCCTGCTCCGGCACGATGTGTACGTTTTTGAAGCCCAGCGCGTCCAGCGCACGCGGAACGAGCGTGATGCCGGTGCCGTGGATAGGGGTATAGACAATGTTCAGGTCGGCCTGCCGCGTAATAACGTCGGGATTCACGGCATTCTCTTTGATACGTTCGATATAGGGCGCGTCGATTTCTTCGTCAATCATCTGAATACGCTCCGGCACCCCATCAAACTTAATCTGATCGACGGATGTGATCTTGGCTACTTCGGCAATGATGGCTTTGTCGTGCGGGGCCACAACCTGCGCTCCGTCGTCCCAGTACACTTTGTAGCCGTTGTATTCGGGCGGATTGTGCGACGCCGTCACGACAATGCCGCTCTGACAACCCAACTGCCGGATAGCGAAAGAGAGTTCGGGTGTGGGCCGTAAATCGCTGAAGAGATACACCTTGATGCCGTTGGCCGAGAAGATGTCAGCCACGAGTCGCGCAAATTCAGGACTCATCCGGCGGCTGTCGTGTGCAATAGCCACGCTGATATCCTGCTCCGGGAAAGCCGCCAGAATATAGTTGGAGAGTCCCTGCGTAGCGGCCCCAACGGTGTAGCGGTTCATGCGGTTGCTGCCCACGCCGAGTACCCCACGCAGCCCGCCGGTACCAAATTCAAGGTCGCGGTAAAACGAATCGGTCAGTTCGGTGGTATTGCCTTCGTCAATCAGTTTCTGGATGGTGGCTTTGGTGTCGGCGTCGTAGGGGCCGCTGAGCCAGTGGTCAACATTGTGCTGCGTAGTGGCGTCGAGGGATTGGATTGTCATGGATGAAAAGGGTTTTGTTGGGGGTAAAATTATGCGTGGGAATAGGTTAAGAAGCCGTTGGCAGTCAGGTCCTCATCTAATTCTTTCCAATGAATACCGTAGCCACCGGCTGTCAGTTCAAAGCGGCTACATTGTTCGGGTGTCGCTTTTTGCAAACGTGGAAACCAGGATAGCGGGCTTCCAATAACTCGTCCGTCGTTCAACTCGACATAAACCCGCGTCTCATCAAACCATACATTCTGGGCAACAAAATTCTTGGTTTGTGCGGTGATCGATGGGTTCAGTAGTTCCGGTTGTGGCAAAGCTCGAGTCGTTTCAAGAATAAACTGTGTAATTCTTCTTCTGTTTTCTCCGGAAACCGCTCGCGCAGACCGGCTTTGAAAAGCTGCTTGCTAAAGTCTGACAGCTCAAACGCTTTCAGCAGCCGCTGTTCCTGCGTCATATTGCGCAAGGCCTGAAGATATAGCTGATGGTTGGGGCGGGGTTTTGGGTCCATGTACGTTTTCGCTGCGCCAAAATTACGATTACCCCATCATGAGCCAAATCTAAGGCGTAGATTCTAAGTTGGATTATTACCGTGTTTAGCCATCTGCCGCGCCCTCGACTGCCAGCCCGGCGACCTGCTCGAATACGCCCCTGCCGAAACAGGCAATTCTAAGCAACCCGCTTGATATACCATTTTTGAAATCGATAATGCGTTGGTCAGTTGAAACGCCTGTTGGAGTTCGTAAACTGGCCGTTGCCGAATATCGGGTAACTTGCTGAAGAGGGTGAGACGCAACTATGCGTCTCTATGGGAGGTAACGCTCCGTAATATGGACAGCCCGTTCGTTGGTTTCCAGAATCAGCGGGTGGCGGGGTTCGTTCAGGGCGGCTTCCAGTTCTTCGATGGTATCTTTAAATAAGCAAAAGACCGGGACTTCGTGCGTCTCGGCTTTACTTTTTATGTACTGCAACGCGGGCCGTACCGTGCCTGATGCGGCTAACTGATAATACTGCTGTTTGGCAGCGGCAAAACTCTCGTCGCTCTCGCCGAATGATACGACCCGCTCCGGCAGGGGGTTGGCTTTGCGGCTGGCCAGTTGTGCGTCGAGGTCAGCGAGCAGGGTTTTAAGATGGTACGTGTCTTTGCCCGTGCGGATGCGTTCGCGCAGGGATTGCCGGATCAGGTACGTCAGCGAGTTGGCTAAGTTCATGCCAATTTCAGCCATCTGCTTGAATATAAGCGACGACGGCGACATGCCGGGAATGGTGTTGGGGTCGTGCAGCAAAACCTCGCCAGCGGGCGTCAGAAACCCGTCGATGCGGGCATATACATTGATGCCGAGTTTGGTAAAGGCTTCGGCCACGGCCATCTGAATTTTGCGATTATTCTCCAGGCTCGTGCCGACAGGAATCCGCTTTTTAGCGACGTTGGTTTTGTACTTCGTCTGGAAATCGAACGCCTGCGCATTGTAAATCTCCGTGGGGGGCAGTGCAATGGCCACCTGATCGTCGTCCTGAATAACCCCGCATGAGAACTCCTGCCCACTGATAAACTCCTCGAACAGTACCTCATCTTCGGCATTTACTGACGCCAGTGATATGGGCTTACCCAATTGTTTGTCAAGCATTTCCACAAACTGCGCCGGGTGGGTGATGACTTCGCCGGTTTGCTCGACTACCACCGGAAAGCTGATGCCTGAGTCCAGACTGACCATTGCCTGGGCGAGTCCGTGTTTTTCGCTGGCGGTTAGGTCGGTCCATTCGCTTAGTTTGCTCCAGCCGTCCGGCTGCACGGTCATCGTGAAAAAACACTGCTCTACGGCCCGGCAAAAGGCCGTCAGGTCGGCTTCGCGCACAATCACTACGCCAATACTCGACCCCTGATGCGGAGCTTTGACCACGATGGGCCGACCGAGGTGTTCGATCAGCGAGCGAAAGAACTGCGCTTTGTCGGCGCGTTCGTAGGCATCGCGGCTGATGGTAGCGGTTTTTTTCTCCTGACCAATGGCCAGCGCAATCAGATCGTTTTGCAGGATTTTGTTGATCCCCACCGCCGAACCGACCAACCCCGGCCCGGTGTAGGGCATGTTGTACCATTCCAGCAGTCCCTGAATGGCCCCGTCTTCGCAGTTGGGTCCGTGCATGGCCAGAAACGCCAGATCAAAATAGGCGTGAAACTGATCGGGCCGGAGTTGCGGCAGGGTAGCGTCGAGCGCGTTGATGGGTAATGATTCGTCATAGACCGAGAAGCCCGAACCATCGTCCGGCAGCGCGTCAAGCAGCGAATCGTGTTGCAGGAAGTCGGGCTGTACGAGTCGGAAGCGCCCGCGTCCGTCTACAAACACCAGCACCGGCTCAAATAAGCCTTTATCCAAATTAGCCAACGCCGTGCGGCCACCCGCAAACGACACCTCGCGCTCCCGTGCCGGACCGCCGAAAAATATGCCTATTTTCACTGTAATAAGGGAAATCTGAACTGCAAAGAAACGGAAAAACGCCCTGATTGGGGCGTTTTCAGAGCCGTAAAGTCGTAAAAGCCTTTGTCTAAAACGCCGGGGTGATATTAACGGCTTCGACGCGGCTAATTTCGGGGACGGCGCGCATCACCGCTTCTTCCAGCCCGCCTTTGAACGTCATAGCCGACATGGGACAGCTACCGCACGATCCCAGCAGTTCAAGCCGTACTACTTTGTCATCGCTGATATCCAGCACCCGCACGTTGCCGCCGTCAGCGGCCAGATACGGGCGCATACTGTCTAAGGAGCGTTCTATTTTTTCGATCAACTGATCGTTGGTGACTGCCGTTTCCATTGTCTCGTTCATTTAAGGTAAAATTACACGTTTTCGGGGCATTATGAAACCTCCACGCGCTTTGTCTGGTCGACGGTGGCGTTGCGAATGGCTACCTGCTGCGCCAGAGCCTCGGCCACTGACTGGAACGCTTCCGATGCCACCGGCTCGCCCACGCTAATGGCGGGCCGACCTTCATCGCCCGCTTCGCGGATACTCTGCACCAGTGGAATCTGCCCCAGTAGCGGCACATTGAACTGATTGGCCAGCAACTGACCACCGCCTTTGCCGAAGATGAAGTACTGGTGGTCGGGTAGTTCGGCGGGGGTGAAGTACGACATATTTTCGATGACGCCCAATACCGGTACGTTGATCTGCGGCTGCAGGAACATCGACAAACCCTTCGTAGCATCGGCCAGAGCCACTTTTTGGGGCGTAGTCACGATGATGGCTCCGGTAACGGGAACGGTCTGCACCAGCGTCAGGTGGATGTCACCCGTACCGGGTGGCATATCAATGAGCAGATAATCCAGCTCTCCCCAGTCAGCGTCGGAAAAGAACTGCTGCAACGCCCTACCCGCCATTGTACCGCGCCAGATCACGGCCTGACCCGGTGCCACAAGCAGACCCATCGACAGAAATTTGATGCCAAACTGCTGAACCGGCTCCATGCGCGTCTGCCCGTCGGAGGTCTGGAAAATGCGTGGCTGCATGTCTTCCGCGCCAAACATCGTCGGCATCGACGGGCCGTAAATATCGGCGTCGATGATCCCCACTTTTGCGCCCGATTTATGCAGCGCAATGGCCAGATTTGCCGTTACGGTCGACTTGCCCACGCCCCCTTTACCGGACGATACAGCAATGATGTTTTTCACTCCCGGCAGCGTCGGTGCGTTGGCCCGCGTAGAGGTTACGTCCGACGTCATGTCGATGGTAACGGTAATGTCGGGGCCTATATGTTGATGGATGGCGTCTTCACAGCGTTTGCGAATCACTTCTTTGAGCGGGCAGGCGGGTGTAGTCAGCACCACTGTAAACCGCACTGACCCAATCCCGAGCGTAATACCTTTGACCATATTCAGCGACACCAGGTCGCGTTTGAGGTCAGGTTCTTCGACGGTAGAGAGGGCGCGGAGTACAGCTTCTTTATTCAGACGATAATCAGACATAGTTCAGTGAAAAGAGAAGAATGAAAAGTGAAGAATACCTCCGGCTCTATATTCGACACCGGAATCTATTCTTCACTTTTTACTCATCATTGCATATTGATTCAAACGGCCCCTGACATCAGCCAGTTCCGCCGATACGTTGATGCGGGCTGGCAGGCTTTCTAACTGCGTCAGGAGTTTGGTTAGGAATTGCCGATGGGCGGTACTGTTGCCATACAGTGGCCGGTGCGCCAGCGATTTGCTGATCTGCGACCACTCAGTTACGAAACGGTAAAGGTCGCTGTCAAACGCGCTTTGGACAAACTTTCCGAAGATATAATCGTGCGCCTGTGCATTGGGGTGAATCATATCGGCTTCGTAAAAGCGGTAATCGCGCAGATCGTCGGTCATGAGTTCAAAGGCCGGAAAGTAATGGATGCGCCTGTTCCAGACGGTTAGCTCATGCGCTACGGTCCGCAGTGTGGCTTTGCTGACCGAGTTTGTGGGTAACGTATCGCGGGTGTGGCGCACGGGGCTGACGGTCAGTATGGTGTTCAGTGTCGGATTAGCCTTGTGCAGCATCTTCAGTAACCGCTGCATATCATCGAGCAGATAGTTGTAGTTGTACAGGTATTTTTCAAACAATACGCCGGGCATCTTATGACAATTGGCCACAACCTTACCCGTCTCCACGTGTCGATACACCACTGCTGTACCGGGCGTGAGCAGCAAAAAATCAGCCTGACGAATGGCAGCAGCGGTTTGAGACAGCGTTTGAGTGAGTAGGATGCACAGGTCAGCGTGACTATGGGCGTAGAGCGACGAATGGAAATCGTAGTGAAACCAGATACCATCGCGTTCAATGTATCGGTTCTCGTCGGGCGCATTGCCATTGAGGGCCATCGTCAGTAGTTTAGCCAGCGAGACGGGGTTGAATATGGTTCCGAACGGGTTGGTGAGTACGTCGAGTTTGTGGTCAGCCAAACGTTGGCCCATCACCTCGGCAAAGCACGAGCCAAGCGTTATGATACGGCTCTGTAAACCAATGCGATAGGGGAGTGGTTCGGGCGTAAATTCGGTATGAAACAGCATACCTTATCAACAAAAAACGAACCCGTTTAGGTCCGTTTTTTGCAACGCTTTTGAGGTGGAAGGGTTGGTAATCAACGCCATTAGCTGCGTAGTTGGCGGGTCGTTTTCCGCAAGGTTTTGGGAACACGACAGCGTACCGCACAAACAGCATATACAAGTGCCTGACTAGGTTGGTCAGGCACTTGTATATGCTGTTTGTATACCAGAAAAGTTGAAAACTACGGGCGCACTAACCGAACATCAATGGCAATGTCTTTGCCCTCGGCGTTCTGGCCCACCGTGAACTCTATCTCGTCGTCCACCTGTAGCTCGTTAAAATCGGTGTCAACCAGGCTCGTATAGTGAAAAAACAGGTTGTTGGGCGGGTAATTGACGAATCCATAACCGGTTTTCAGGCTGCGGATGGTACTGATTTTACGCCCGTCCGGGTCGTCGTCCACCTCAGCTACGTTGTAGTTAGGTTCGTCGTCCTGCTCGTTGCCGTAGCTGTTATAGCCATCATTATATGAACTACCATTCGCATAATTGCCGTTTCCGTTGCTTGCATTGACTGCGGGTGCAAAAACGGGGCGGGGCTGCTGCTTCACAAACAGATTCTGGATAACGAGGTCGTTGCGGTTGCTGCGGTCGTCGATCAGCGAGTGCATAGCAACGGGATAGGATACCTCCTCCAGTAAATCCTGTGAGGTGCGTGTTACCTGCTTCTCGCCCTGTTCGTTCAGAAATTCAAAATCCCAGCTCAACACCATAATCCGCGAACCGAGCGTGTTGAGTTTCCGAATCAGCGGCACGTAGTCACCGTCGGACGTAATCAGCACCACTACGTCGAATTTCTTGTATTGCGCCAATTCAAACGCTTCGAGCGCGAGCCAAACGTCGATACCTTTTTCCTGCCGGTAGCCCTGATACGTTTTTACGGGCAGGTAGTGCGTTACAACGCCTTCGGACATCAGAATATCGTCGAACAGGCGGTCGTAGAAAAGCTGATTACCGCGCTGATTGGCTTCATGGGCATTGAGCCGACCCCGAAAATAGTGGGCATCCACAATCTGGCAGAGCCGATCATTCACCCCCTCCTCTTTGGCTACCTGCCGCCGAATGAACGAGTGCAGACCTGAAATGCTGATGCGGCTGCGCCGTTCGTGTGAGTAGTTGTAATAGTTGCTTACGTGTAAAAAGTAATTACCGTCATAAAAAACCCCGATGCGGGTCAGGCCGGATTGTGCTGGCATGTAAACTGATAGTTAGAAACGTTATGAATTGTATGAAAATACCGGGTAATGAGTTCGTGTGTTTATGGAGTATGACTGGCTATCTCTACGATCACTATGCTATTGAAACACGCTATAAAATATAGAAACGAACTCGTCTGCAAAAATAGCCTTTTTTTAGATTCAACCAGCCGCAGAACTATCTTTGCGCCTTTCGCAGCCCCATTCTCATGCAAAAAATTCTGTTCATCGACCGCGACGGGACGCTCATCCGCGAGCCGAAATCCGATCAGCAGGTCGACTCGCTGGCCAAGCTCGATTATATTCCTAAAGCCATTTCAGGACTGCGCCGGATTGCCGAAGAAACGGACTACGCCCTGGTGATGGTCACTAATCAGGACGGCCTCGGTACGGATTCCTTTCCTGAAGATACGTTCTGGCCCGCCCATAACAAGATGATGGACACTTTCATCGGTGAAAATATCAGCTTTGCTGCCGTTCACATCGACCGCCATTTTCCTGCCGACAACGCGCCTACCCGCAAACCCGGCACCGGAATGTTAACGGAATACGTCTCAGGAGCGTACGACCTGAAAAATAGCTACGTCATCGGCGACCGGCTCACCGATGTGCAACTGGCCGTGAACCTCGGTGCAAAGGCGATTCTGTTTTTACCAGATAGCGGACAAGCATCGCCGGTGCAAACTGCCGACGTTTCAGGCGTGACCGATGCCATGAGCGATGCCATTGTGCTGACGACCGGCAACTGGGACGCTATTTACGAGTTTCTGCGCCTGCCCGCCCGCACCGCCGTAGTGGAACGTAACACCCGGGAGACGCAAATTCGGGTGGCGTTAAACCTCGACGGTACCGGTCAGGCCGATATGCACACCGGGCTGGGCTTTTTCGACCATATGCTCGATCAGGTGGCTAAGCACTCTGGGGCCGACCTCAGTATTCACGTAAAAGGCGACCTCCATATCGACGAACACCATACCATCGAAGATACCGGCCTGGCCCTCGGTGAGGCTTTCCGGCAGGCTCTCGGTGACAAGCGGGGAATTTCGCGCTACGGATTTCTCTTGCCGATGGATGAGGCTCTGGCGCAGGTAGCCATTGACTTTTCGGGACGGCCCTGGCTGGTGTGGGAAGCCGAATTTCGGCGCGAGAAAATCGGCGATATGCCTACCGAGATGTTCTTCCACTTCTTCAAATCTTTCGCCGATACGGCCCTGTGCAACCTGAACATCAAGGTAGAAGGCGATAACGAACACCACAAAATAGAAGCTATTTTTAAAGCTTTTGCTAAAGCTATCAAGATGGCCGTCCGGCGCAACATTCAGGAATTAGACAACCTGCCGAGCACGAAAGGCGTGTTGTAAGATAAGCAGGAGTTGGATCGCTACGCCGATCCAACCTAATATGCCCCACAAACAGTTTAGGTTTAAATGGCCTTACGACTTAGTTTTGCATCTGAATTCAATTGACTACTATCATGGATTTATCGACCCCGTTAACGCTTCTGTTTTATGCTGTTCTGCTTGGTTCTGCCTTTATGACGGGCAAATGGCTGGAGCGAAAAGACCGGAAATACTAACACAGTGAATAGTTATCGGTAAGCAGTTACCACCAGAACTATTCACTGATAACTGATAACTGTTACCTGAAAATGTTGTCTGCATTAACCCGCTGGCTGTTTAAACTGTGGGGCTGGCGCATTGCCGGTCCCGTACCTACCGTGCCGAAGGGCATTTGGGTGGTGGCCCCGCATACAACCAACTGGGACTTCCCAATCGGTCTGGGCATTCGCCCTACCATTCATATCTGGATTCAGTTTTTGGCCAAGAGTTCGCTCTTTACCTGGTACAACGGCTGGCTGTTTCGGGCGTTGGGTGGCAAACCCGTTTACCGTGATAAATCGCGCAATCTGGTCGATGCCACAGTCGATGTATTCAACCAGAGCGATCAACTGCACATCAGCATCGCGCCCGAAGGCACCCGAGGCAATGTAGCCAGGCTGAAAACGGGTTTCTACTATATAGCTCTGAAATCGGGCGTTCCCCTTATTCTGACGGGTTTCGACTGGCCCCGCAAGCTGGTGTTGCTGAGCGAGCCGCTATATGTTACCGGCGACTATGCCCGTGATATGGAGTTTATCTACGCCTTTTTCTCGCAGGTTCACGGGGTTAAAAAAGACTGGCTCAAAAACTGGGAAGAAACTGGCGTTATTGCCCAGCCATAATACTGTATTCACATCCTGATTAACAGACCGGTGCGTGTTTCACTTTGCCTGTTCATTCTTGTCCGGCTTCTTACTCAGGCCGGGTTGGCTACTGCCCAAATCGACACGGTCAGCATTCGCAGCGATACGATTAGTCCGGTTAAGATTGATCCTGATAAACTGCCCAAAGCGCCGGCCCTGCGTAAAATCCTTGAGCAGGGCAACACTGTCGATAGTGCGGCCTATCAGCCTGACTCTACGTATTGGCGTCATAAAGTCGAAGCGGGACTGAACTTAAATCAGGGGTCGTTTAGTGGCAACTGGAAAGGTGGGGGCGTCAACTCCATTGCATTGGGGCTAAACTTCAGCGGACGGCTAAGCTACCGGCGCAACCGCTTCAACTGGATTGCCCGCACACAACTGCAATACGGTATCGTGAAAAACGCACAGCAGAGTCTGCGCAAAAGTACCGACCGGCTCTTTACCGATTTCAAAGCGGGACTTCGCATCAGTAAACGATGGCAGTGGTTTGGGTCGCTGAACCTGACGACGCAGTTTGCCCCCGGCTATAACTACGTTACGCTGCCCTCCGGTGAGGAACGGGCCGATCAGATTTCCAATTTCTTTGCCCCCGCTTACCTGACCGAATCGCTGGGGCTGGTTTATGAACCCAACGACTATTTTGACCTGCGACTGGGCGTACTGACTCTGCGGCAAACATTCGTGACTGACCCCACTGTGCGGCTGTACGTACCCATGAACTACGGCGTTCTCCTTGATCGTACCATGCGCAATGAACTCGCGTTTCAGGCCGTAGCCAGTTATGACCAGAATATTGCCAGGAACATAAACCTCAACTTCCGGTATCAATTGTTTGCCGATTATACTAATATTGCCGCCACCGACCACCGGCTCGATCTGACGCTGACGGGTAAAATTAACGACTTTCTGAACGCTAATCTGAGTGGTGTTCTGCTTTACGATCAGGATCAGGATTTAAAAATTCAGTACAGTCAGGCTTTATCTATTGGGCTGTTGCTCACGCTG
Organism: Spirosoma sp.; assembly: GCA_014377625.1. Taxonomy (GTDB): domain Bacteria; phylum Bacteroidota; class Bacteroidia; order Cytophagales; family Spirosomataceae; genus Spirosoma. The sequence continues at coordinate 1,822 of JACMPG010000076.1, read as the reverse complement.
TAGCAGCCCGCAGCAACTCAACCATTTGCTGACCCGCCCGCTCTGACGCGCCTGCTTCGCCCATTTTCTCCTGTACCTCGGCATAGCCCGCCAGCACTTCGTTCCGGCGTGGTCCGCCCACTAAAACCAGCCGCAGTTCATCCGCTGCCCGGGTGGGTGTGCAGTCGTGGATGAGTTCACGCACCAGTTCACGGTCTGCAATCAGGTTTACGAGCGAAATAAACGGTACGGTCATAATCCGTCGGCCAATCTCATAAAACACCCGCGTTGTTTTGTAAAGCACCACCTCCGGTACGTTGAGCAGGGCCGTTTCGAGGGTAGCGGTACCGGAAGTAACGAGCGCAGCCTCTGAGACGTGCAGTAAGTCGTAGGCTGCATCGGTAACGCGCCGGACTTCCGGGTAATCAGCCATATACCTATCGTACAGCACACCGGGCAGGTTACTGACGGCACTGACTACGAACTGATAGGCCGGAAACTGCCGTGTTGTTTCCAGCATGACGGGCAGCATACTGGCAATCTCCTGCCGTCGGCTGCCCGGCAGCAGCGCTACAATCGGTTTAGAGTCCGGCGTCAGCTGCGCCCGAAAGGCCGGGTCAGGTACATGGTCGGCGAGGGCGTCCAGGAGCGGATTACCCACGTACTTGACGGTGTAATCGTACTTCGCAAAAAATTCGGTCTCGAAGGGAAAAATCGTGAACAGCGTATCAACGGCGGCTTTGATATTCCACGCCCGGCCCGGATTCCAGGCCCATACTTTCGGCGAGATGTAATAAAACACCCGAATGCCGTGCTTTTTAGCAAAGCGGGCCATGCGCAGGTTAAAACCGGCATAGTCAATCAGAATCAAAACATCGGGGCGGTGGGCCAGCAAATCGGCCTGGCATTCGCGCATAATCCGGCGGATAGTGCCGAGATTTTTGGCCACTTCCACAAAACCCATAAACGCCATTTCGCGGTAGTGCCGCACAATGATGGCTCCGGCGGCTTCCATCTGTTCGCCCCCGTAGGCCCGGCAATGCGCATCGGTGTCGTGCGCCCGGATGCCCCGAATGAGGTTGGCCCCGTGCAAATCGCCGGAGCGTTCGCCCGCTATCAGATAATAGGTCATGGAGGAGGAATCAGAGCCGGTCTACCTCAAAGCGAAGTTCGTCGGCCAGCTGGCGCAGGCGGGTCGTGTCGGGGCGGGGCGGGGGCAGTTGCTCACTCACGAACGCCCGGATTTCCCAGACTTCCAGCACATCGTTAAGGGGCACTTCGCGGTTGGGCATGTCGGCGCGGTCGGCGGTGAGGAGTAGGGTACCCTTGGCTTTCACCTGATTGTAAACGCGCCGACACCCAACTCCGTCGTGGTGGATCAGCAGGGCGTAGAGCTTACCATCCACAATGTCGAACCAGTTACGGATAAACTGACCCACGAGCAGCGCGCCGGGAAATATAAAATCGTCGCCCGCTTCAAAGGCACGGTAGTGGCCCTCGGGCAGGGTGGGCAGGTGCATGGCGGGCAGATGACGCACAAAATCGGGCTGCTGATACCGCTGGACGTACTCGCCAAACTGCCGTTGCATGACCACACCAATCATGGGAGCCACTGGCTGGGTTGGTACATTGGGCCGACTGTTTCCCCCCGGACCGTCATATACATTGTTGAACGTCAGCACCTGAGCCGGATTAGCCTGCATGGAAACGCCCCGGTTAAACAACTGGTCGGCAGACGATGGCGCGGGTACCGCCTGGTACGGCGTTGCCTGCTGGGCAGTGGGTGTGCCGGGCCGGACGGGGGGCGTAATGACGGGTGGAGCCGGAGCGGGCCTGACTGGTT
>JACMPG010000075.1 GCA_014377625.1 Spirosoma sp. | reverse complement strand
TGTGACCCCGAAGCGATTCGAACGCTTGACCGTCTGCTTAGAAGGCAGATGCTCTATCCAACTGAGCTACGGGACCAATTGAAACAAGTAAGCAGTTTGCAGTAGACAGTCAGCGCAAGGCTAACTGGAGACTGTAAACTGCTTACTTGTTTTCGTCGGGGTGGCAGGATTCGAACCTACGACCTCCTGCTCCCAAAGCAGGCGCGATACCGGGCTACGCTACACCCCGAGGTGTTTCTTGCATTCAGCGGAGAGAGAGGGATTCGAACCCTCGGTACCCTTGCGAGTACGACAGTTTAGCAAACTGTTCCTTTCGGCCACTCAGGCATCTCTCCGAAGACCAACTAACCCGTTTTGCTTAATCGGCCTGCAAAGATAAAGCCATTTTAGGCTTTCAGCAATAGATGCTCCTTAAAATCTTTTCTAAATGGCTAAATTTGAGTCCGCCAACAAGATACTCCCCTCCTTCTGAATGAATTGGCTTTATACGCTCTCCTTAACAGACTACCTCCTCATTGCCCTCTTTATAAGTTTGTATCTCCTATACATTGGCCGTACCGTCTGGCTGGCCCGTAAGCTGGGTACTACCGCCTGGGGGGTGGCTCCCAAATTATTCCTGCGCAGCCTGTACATGGCCCTTTTATTTATTGCGCTGATGGGGCCGTCCTTTGGCAAAGCAGACAGCAGTACATCGGCAACAGACACCCGACGCGATCTGTTTATCATTATCGACATATCGCGTTCAATGGACGCTACCGACGTGGTGCCTACCCGACTGGAGCGGGCTAAGTATGCCGTTCAGCAACTTATCGATACGCTCGCTACGGACCGGTTCGGTTTAATTCTGGCGGGTTCGGAGCCGTTCGTCTTATCGCCCCTGACCGCCGACCATGACGCGCTGCGCCAGTCTGTGCGCGATGTTCGGACGGGTATATCGACGATGGGAAGCACCAATCTCTGCGAGGCAATTGAACTGGCCCGCCAAAAATTTCTGACCGATTCTTCGACCCGGCATACGGCACGGGGTATTGTATTGCTTTCCGATGGCGAGAACTTTACACCCTGCGACCGGTCGGCCCTGATCAGACTGCGGTCAGGTCAAATGCCACTTCTAACAGTGGGCGTAGGTACGGAGGAGGGAGCAACAATTCGAAAAGGGCGCGACGTTGTCCGGGATGCCGACGGGCAACCGGTTACGACCCGGCTCAATCGGGATTTTTTATCTCAGCTATCCCAGGCCACCGGGGGGTTTTACGCTGAAACGGGCAACCCACAATATGCCGGCGAACTGGTTGGCTTTGTCCGTTCGTTACAGGGCGGAGGTAACAACGAGCAGCAGGTAGCTCTGTCTACCAACAAGTATTATTACTTTTTACTGGCCGCACTCGTGTTTCTGCTTCTCGATCTCGTTGTAACAGTGCGAACGTTTTCAGTGTAGGCCCGTTTCGGTCTTTCGCCTTATTTTTGCCAGTATAACTTTTGTTTTATGATTGCATGGCAACTCATAACCTGGCTTTGGTGGGCGGGTGGACTATCCCGTCAACCACTGCCGATCAGTCAGGTTTCGCAACTAAATCAGGCCAGGCAGGATGCCGGTGTTGCTTACAGGGCAGGCCAGTACCAGCGGGCATTATCGCTGTACACCTACGTTAGCGAGGTGAGCAACGCCCCCGACCCCGTGGTTCAGCTGAACCTCGGACACACCTATTTTCAATTACGTCAGTACAGTAAAGCTACTCAGCAGTACACGAGGCTGCAACAGGCAGACCTGCCACTACTACGCACAGTGGCCGCCACACAATTAGGCGTCATTGCCTGTATACGGCGGGACAGCAGCACGGCTCTCGTTCTGTTCAGACAGGCATTACTTATTGACTTTACGAATGAACCTGCCCGGCGCAACTTTGAGTTAGTTAAGAGATACTACACGCCAAAACCGGCAAAAGCCCGGCAAATGGCCACCCAACAAGCGGCTACCCTACCTGCCCCCGCAGCCGGTCGGGTAGAGCGGTCAACCCGGCAGGATGACCTATTGCGTCGGTTTCGGCAACTGAACATGACCGAAGAGCAAGCTCTGCAACTCCTCAACGCTATGCAACACGATGATATGCCCTATGCATTAACGCGGTCGGCTCAACGCTCATCGACAAAACAGAAGAATGAAAAGCAGAACGAGAACAGCTGGTAACGGTTCAGTATCAGACGTTTGGGCTACGGTTGCAATCCAGACAACCTGACTACCTACCAAAACAAAGTACAGCAAACAGACAAATCCATGAATGAATTAGTAATTATATCCGCCGTCAGAACACCCATTGGCGGCTTTGGGGGCGTTTTTTCAAGCCTGTCTGCCACAGACCTGGGCGCGGCAGCTATTCAGGGGGCGCTAAATCGGGCGGGTATCCTGCCCGATCAGGTTCAGGAAGTCATCATGGGCAATGTAGTCTCGGCTAACGTAGGGCAGGCCCCCGCCCGGCAGGCATCACTCAAAGCCGGTATTCCGGCCAATGTCCCCTGTACAACCATCAACAAGGTTTGCGCATCAGGCGCGAAAGCCATTATGCTGGCTGCTCAGGCCATTCAGCTGGGGCAGGCCGACGTGATTGTGGCGGGGGGCATGGAAAGCATGTCCAATGTACCGTATTACGTCCCTAAAGCTCGCTTTGGGTATAGATACGGCAACGCCGAGCTGGTTGACGGCCTGGCCCGCGATGGTCTGGTGGATGTGTATGACCAGTGTGCGATGGGCGTTTTTGCCGATGCTACAGCAGAGAAATATGGTATTAGCCGCGAAGCGCAGGATGCCTATACCATTCAATCGTATCGAAAGTCTGAAGCGAGTACCGAAAGCGGGCAGTTTGCGGCCGAGATCGTACCGGTGGAGGTGGCAGGACGCAAAAGCACCGTGACGGTCAGCGAAGACGAGGAGTATAAGAACGTGATTTACGATAAAATTCCCACGCTCAAGCCTGCGTTTACGCCCAACGGTACAGTAACGCCCGCCAGTTCATCGCCCATCAGCGACGGAGCCTCGGCCCTGGTCCTGATGAGCCGACGGAAAGCTGATGAACTGGGTCTGACGCCCCTCGCCCGAATTCTGGGCTATGCCGACGCCGAACAGGAACCGCAGTGGTTCACAACAGCACCAACCAAAGCCGTGCCGCTGGCCCTCGAACGCGCCGGCCTGACTGTGGCCGACGTCGATTATTTTGAAATCAATGAAGCGTTTTCGGTTGTTCCGCTGACCTTTGCCGAGGTACTGTCGGTGCCGCAGGAGAAAATGAACGTGCTGGGCGGGGCTGTGTCCATTGGTCACCCGCTGGGCGCGTCGGGTGCGCGGATTGTAACAACGCTCATTAACGTACTGAACCAGAAAGGCGGCACCATCGGCGCGGCTGGCATCTGCAACGGGGGCGGGGGTGCATCGGCTATTATTCTTGAAAAATTATGATTGCAGAAACCAATTTCACCTTTCCCGGACAAACGGGGTTTTATCGCGGTAAGGTGCGCGATGTCTATTCGTTTCCTGACCGGCTGGTTATGGTAGCCTCGGACCGGATTTCGGCGTTTGACGTGGTACTTCCCCGGTCTATTCCGTTCAAGGGGCAGGTCTTGAACCAGACCGCCGAGTACTTTCTGCGGGCCACCGCCGATCTGGTCCCTAACTGGCTGCTGAGCGTGCCGGACCCGAATGTGAGCGTTGGCCTGCGCTGCGAGCCGTATCCCGTCGAGATGGTGGTACGTGGCTATCTGGCGGGGCATGCATGGCGGCAGTACCGCGATGGCCACCGAACATTGTGTGGCGTTGCGCTACCCGACGGCCTGCGCGAAAATGACCGCCTGCCCGCGCCCATCATCACACCCACCACCAAAGCCCACGAAGGCCACGACGAAGACATCAGCCGCGAGGAAATTCTGCGTCAGAATATCGTCAGCGAAGCGGAATACAGCCAACTGGAAGCCTACGCCCTCAGTCTGTTTGAACGGGGTACGCAGATGGCCGCCGAACGGGGTCTGATTCTGGTCGATACCAAATATGAGTTTGGGCAGATCGACGGGAAAATTTACCTGATCGACGAGGTACACACGCCCGATTCATCGCGGTATTTCTACGTTGACACGTACCAGATGCAGTTGCAGGCCAACGAACCGCAGAAACAATTGTCGAAAGAATTCGTTAGAGAATGGCTCATAGCGAACGGGTTTCAGGGTAAACCCGGCCAGACCATTCCGGCTATGTCTGACGAATGGATCAACCAGATTTCGGGGCGGTACATTGAACTGTTTGAAACTGTAACGGGTCAGTCTTTTCAGCGGGCCGACACAACCGATCCGCTAACCCGCCTGTCAACCAACATCCTCCGCAGCCTTTCAATCGAAATAAACGCATGAACTTTACCATCGAAAAAACCGAGCGGTACGCCCTGATTCGGTTGGCCGAAGCCACGCTCGACGGCGATATGCCCGCCACCTTTGAAACCCTGAACCGAAATCTGTTTCGAGAAGGATACAGCAACATTATTGTTGATATGGAACCGGTGCAGTCTGTCGATACGGCGGGCGTAACGGCCATCCGGAAAGTAAACCGGCAATGTACCAGCGAAGAGGGTTTGCTGATTCTGGTCACAGACAATGATGATCTGATTGAGTTTCTGGACAAGGCAGGCGGTAGCGACCTTACTTTTTTACCCACGGTTGAAGAGGCCATCGACGCCGTGTTTATGAACGAACTGGAAAACGATTTCCGTAGCGAAGACGACGAAGAATACAACGCCGGTATGGACCGCGATTAAGCCTGCTCTTCTATGCCCGATGCCCTTCCAGACGCTCCCCGCCTGGCCCACCTGCCCTTTGCGCTTACCATTCTGGGTGCCGGTTCGGCCACGCCCAGCCTACGCTTTCACCCCACTGCCCAGCTATTAACGGTAGGCAGCGACCTGATGCTCATAGACTGTGGTGAGGGTACGCAGCTGCGGCTTATCGAGCAGCGTATCCGGTCCGGTCGGCTCCGGTACATCTTCATCAGCCACCTTCACGGCGATCACTATTTCGGGTTACCCCCCCTGCTCTCGTCGCTGAATTTAAGCGGCAGGACTGAAGACCTTTATCTGTTTGGGCCGCATGGTCTTGACGATGTGCTGACCACCATATTCCGGGTGTCGGGATCACGGCTGGGGTATAAACTTATTTTTCAGACTGTTGAGCCAGATCAGGTGAATTTTCTACTTGACCATCCGCAGTGTACAGTTGAGTCAATCCCGTTGCAGCACCGGGTAGCCTGTAGTGGGTATTTGTTCCGCGAAAAACCACACAGGCCGCACCTGCTTCGCCATAAACTCCCCGCCGACGTGTCTATTGAGGTTCTCAAGCAGCTGAAAGATGGGCACGATGTACTGGACGAAACCGGTACACTGCAGTATGCCGCAGCCGATTATACTGAACCCGGCCCGGCTCCCCGCTCCTACGCCTTTTGCTCCGACACCCGCTACGTAGAAGCACTGGTACCACTAATTCAGGGGGTTAGCCTATTGTATCACGAGGCCACCTTTCTGGAAGACAACGCCCACCGGGCTGCCGAAGTCTATCATTCTACGGCCCGGCAGGCTGCTACAATTGCCCGGGAAGCAGGAGTTGGCCGATTACTTATTGGCCATTTTTCGTCAAGATATAAAGAGGCAGGTCCATTTCTGGACGAAGCACGGGCTGTTTTTCCTAACACACACTTAGCTATCGAAGGCGAAACAATATCCCTTTGATTTTTAAGTTAGTATCAAAACGTAACTGTTTTAGCGCAGTACGTTGTTTAATCTGATCTGTATGCTGGCCTTTCGAATAGGCTTTCTGGACATTACCTGGCTCGATCTGCTCGATATTGGGCTGGTAGCGGTGGTGATTTACCAGATTTATAACCTGGTTAGAGGCAGCGTAGCGAGCCGCGTATTTGTGGGCTACCTACTGGTCTATTTCGTCTACATGCTGGTAAAAGCCCTCGGCCTGCCCCTGATGACCACCCTACTCGAGTATTTTATCAGTGTGGGTGCACTGGCTCTTATTATCATCTTTCAGCAGGAAATCAGGCGTTTTCTCTTACTTATTGGCAAATCAACCAACCTGAGCAACAACCAGTTATTTCGGCGGTGGATTTACCGAGAGGCCAGTCCAACCGATGACCGACCCATACTGCGACCGGTGCTGGAAACCTGCAAGACACTTAGCAGTGAGTTTTCGGGTGGGTTGCTGGTTCTTCAGAAAAACGACGATCTAAGCCGCTTTATCCAGTCGGGCGAGCCGCTCAATGCCGACGTGTCGAAGCAGTTGCTGCTGTCCATTTTTAGCCAGTACAGTCCGTTACACGATGGTGCGGTGATCATTGGCGACGGGAAGATTCGGGCGGCCCGCTGCATTCTGCCCATCTCGAACGACGAAGAGTTACCGCCCGCGCTGGGATTCCGGCACCGGGCCGCGCTGGGCATGAGCGAAGTTACAGACGCGGCTGTCATTGCCATATCGGAAGAGAGTGGCCGACTTACGCTGGCTCTCGATGGTAAGCTATTTACCCATCTCTCGCTCACAGATTTAGGAGTCCGGCTGGAAAAATATCTCTACACCCCCCGCAACGGACAGTAAATACGCACGCAAACCATCTGGTCGTGTGCAGGTTTACGTATAATCATTCAACACATTTGCATGACGCGCTCAACGCGCTGCCGCTGGCTTAACACAGCTCTTTTTTTCAATTGTGCAGGCTCAGTTTCAGCTTGGTCTGGAGCAGTGCTGGGTACTAACTATAATTTCGCCTGGATCAACTATGCCTCGATAGATCTGTTGATTGCACATTGATCCGTTACAATTACGGTCTGGCAACATGGTATAAACCATGTTGCCAGACCGTAATTGTAAACCAAATCCCGTAAACCGTTTTTAATACTCCAGCATGGCCGGTAGCTTCTTAGCCTGCTCGACAAAGTCGCTGATCTGATCTACGGAAGGTGGCCGCTGGGTGAACTGCCGGACCTTATTGATTTCGATAAGTTTGGCGTGCAGATTGCCGGGTACGCGATGAGCCAGTTCTTTTACCGTATCAACACCGGCAACCTCCATTAAGTCGCTGTATACGCGGCCAATACCCTTCACGCGGGCCAGATCGGCGCGGTTAGCCAGTTCCAGAATGACTGACGTGTCGACACCAATCGCGGAAGCCAGTGTTTTCCGCTTAGCGGGTGTTTTGGTAGCTTCGAGGAACGTGTCGGTGTCCGACAGGCCCTGCCCTTTTAGGGCGTTTGCTACGGCATCGGTGATGCCACGAATTTCTCCTAAAGTAACACTCATTGAAAAAGAGGGATATAGTTAACATTCTGGCAACCTGTTCATGGTTGCTTACGTGTTCAACGAACAAGATACTTTCTTCGAGTATCGTTCAGTAGAAATTTCTTCTGAACGGTAAAACTCTCTGGATGCATCTGATCAAACTCCCGCGCCCATTCATTGTAACGTGCAGGCTCCGCCTGATGGAACAAAGTAGCATTAATACGTTTCGTCAGTAGATAATCAGCAAACAAAAGCATAAATACGAGATTCATTTGAACAAATACGAATACCTCAACCTGCAACACTACTCATAACAGTACTGACCAACAAGTAAAAAGTCAGGAAAATTAGTCTGCGACTACGAACTTCAATTTTTTTGTAACCACCTGTGGCACAAATCACTACTTAACTCTATTATTTCTATCTGCAAAGATATAAACTTATTCATTCGTAAATGACACTTATGTTTGTGTAGGCATTATTATTTATTGCCCTTTTATTGAGTGTTTTATGAAAAAAGTCTTCGTTGCCTTGTGTATGCTTGTCGCTGTTTCGGCATCGGCACAGGAGTTCAAACCGTTCAAAGTAAATGTATCGCTGGGCTTCGCCAAGCCGCTGGGCGTTGGGGCGTCAGGGGGCGTTTTATTTGGGATTGAGCCCAAATATGGCCTCAACGACAACATTGACCTGGGTGTCCGCTTAGAATCTGCTCTGGTAGCCCGGGGCGTTACGGTGATGGGCGAATCTGCAACCGGCGACGTAGCAGGCATCAGTTCGGCAGTATTGACCGG
>JACMPG010000004.1 GCA_014377625.1 Spirosoma sp. | reverse complement strand
GTCATACCCTGCCGGACGTTGGCACGGATGCTGTCGGCCTGTAGCTCCATCTCGCGGCCCGTTTCCATATCCTGAAAACGATAGAACCCACTCAGGTTAAACTCAACCTCTTCATCGCCCAGCAACTGAAAAATTACGATCTCGCGTCCCGGCCTGGATTGGCTCGGCCCGGCAATGCTCCGAATCAGGTTCAGCCACTCCTCATCGACCTGCAAAAAGTCAGACGCCAGAATCAGCAACTCGCTTTGCTTACGGCTAAACTCCGGGAAGCGTGTATCCGCATTGTTCCACGGCCCCGACGCTTTTACCGTTTCGAGCGTAGCAACAATCTTCTGAAAGCTTTGCCGACCCGCCATGACCAGTGGTTGCACGGTTCCGTTTTGCAGACCGTACAGGCTGATCTGATCGCTCTGCCGGTTGGCCAGGTAGGCCAGCGACGCCAGCAAAATTTTGGCGTACTGCAACCGGGCCACCCCCGCTTCCTGGTAGTTCATCGATCCCGACAAGTCGAGCAGCAGCCGCACGTGCTGATTGCTCTCCGTAGACGATTCGCGGACGTAATACTGTCCCGTCTGCGCCAGCCGTTTGTAGTCGATGCGTTTGGGATCGTCGCCGGGCACGTAGTGCCGAAACTGCTCGAACTCGGTACCCACGCCCGTTCGGCGGCTGTGCTGAATGCCCAGCAGCAGCTCGTCGCTCACGAGTTTACCCGCAAGCTGGAGGTTATTGAGTTTTACGAGTTCGATGGTAGTCACTTAACGGCTTTTATCAGTTCCGAAATCACCGTATCCGTCGTAATGCCTTCGGCCTCAGCCCTGAAGTTGAGGGCAATGCGGTGGCGCAACACGGGGTAGGCCAGCGTCTGGATGTCGTCAGGGATAACCGAGAACCGTTCGTGCAGCACGGCGCGGGCTTTGGCGCAGAGTACCAGAGCCTGCCCCGCCCGCGGCCCAGCCCCCCACTCTACCCATTGTTTTACGAATGGCACCGGCGAGTTTGCCGAAGCGTCTGGCCGGGGGCGCGTGGCCCGAACAAGCCGGTTGATATAGGTAATGAGGTCATCGCTGATGTGGACCTGCCGGGTCAGGTGCTGGAGGTCCAGAATATCCTGATCGGAGAGTATGGTTTGCAGGTCGGGGCGGTGGGTACCGGTCGTGGTGCGGAGTACGGTCAATTCTTCGGCTTCGGAGGGGTAGCCGAGTTTGATGTACAGCAGAAACCGGTCCAGCTGCGCTTCGGGAAGCGGATACGTACCGGCCTGTTCAATGGGGTTTTGGGTGGCAATAATCAGAAAGGGCCGGGGCAGCGGGTAGTCCTGACCAGCGTAGGTAACGCGGTATTCCTGCATGGCTTCCAGCATGGCCGCCTGCGTTTTGGGGGGCGTCCGGTTAATCTCGTCGGCCAGCACGACATTGGCAAAAATGGGACCTTTGTTAAACTGAAAGAACTTCTTGCCGGTTTCGTGGTCCTCTTCCAGCACCTCGGTTCCCACAATGTCGCCGGGCATGAGATCGGGCGTAAACTGAATTCGCTTGAAACGCATGGCCAGCGCGTCGGCCATTGTCCGAACCATCAGGGTCTTGGCCAGCCCCGGCACCCCTTCGAGCAGGCAGTGCCCACCCGCCAGCAGTGCGGTCAGCACTTCGCCGATAACGACTTCCTGACCAATGATGACCTTTCCAATTTCTGCTTTCAGCAGGGGTAGTTTCGCGACGAGGGTTTTGTAATGTTGCGTTTCCAAATGTCAGGTTGTAAGCAGTAACGTAAACTATTTAACCACAAAGGCACAGCGTACACAAAGAAATAAGATATTGAGGTTGTTTAGGATTACGGCAATGTAGCCCGAACATGTACGTCCGGGGCTACATTGCCGTCGATTCACCAACGAACTATGTAAATCGCTAAATTCAGTAAGCCACTAAAATAAGGAGTTTACCGGTGCTTACCCCCATAAAGAAGGTTTCGTCATACAAAAACAAAATTATGTCTTGTATCAGGGCAGGACAGGTGTGGTTTGTTCGGCGGCTACGTTCCAGACTTTATTGTCCAGCGTTAATACCTGCATGAAACGAACTGTACTGGTATCGGGCTGGACATGGCGGGCGGTTCCCTGGGCCATAATCACGTTGTCGGCCAGAGCAGCGGTGGTGTCGAACCGGATGCTTTGAGCGTCGACGGTTAGCCGGCTGGCCAGATTACTACGGGCAATGGAGTCGATGGCTGTCTGCGTAAGCTTTTCTTTCTTCTCTTTCTTAGGGCCAAATGCCTGCTTTCCCGCGTTGGCGAGGTCCTTAAACACTGGCCAGTCGAGGGCAATACCGACCACAAACAGCAGGACCAGCAAGCCCGGCAAAATCAACTCCTTCCGAATACCGCCCTCGCGCCGGTTTACCGAATAGCCTTTGATGGACGACCAGTTGTTGACGATGTGAAACCCAGCCGCGCTTACAAACAAAACCCCGAACCAGGCATGGGTATGGTCGATGGTGTGGTT
>JACMPG010000074.1 GCA_014377625.1 Spirosoma sp. | reverse complement strand
TTCTACCAGCCGACTGGCTTTGCTGTCGGGCAGATAAAAATACGTGTCGGTCATGCCGAGCGGTTCCAGCACCCGCTCCCGCATGGCTACGTCGAACGGCTGACCGGTCAGCACCTCAATGAGCCGCCCAATAATGTCGATGTTCAGGCCGTACATAAAGTCCGACCCGGTACTGTCGCCCGACACGCCGGGGTCGCGCATAAGCGGGCGGATAGCGAGTTTATTGACTACGTCTTCGAGCTTATCGAGCTTTGTAGAGTTGAAGTACGGCACGGCAAATTCGGGGCGTTTGTCGAGCGGGTGTTCGTAGGGAATGCCCGCATTATGGGCTAACAACTGCCGGATGGTAATTTCTGATTTAGCCGGGCGGGTATCATAACTGCCGCCGGTGGGGTCTTTTTTATCGTAGCTGACCAGCACCTTCGGGTTTTTGAAGGCCGGAATATACTTACTGATAGGGTCGTCGAGCAGAAACCGCTCCTCTTCCAGCAACGTCATCAGCGTAACGGTCGTGATGGCTTTGCTCTGCGACGCAATCCGGTAGATATCGTCGCGTTTGACGGGGGTTTTCTTTGCCAGATTACTATACCCAAACGCCTTGTAGTGCACAATTTTGCCGTGCCGGGCCACAAACGTAACGGCATTGGGCGCGATGCCCTGATCAATCAGCCCCTGCATAAACGTATCGAGTCGTTTGAGCCGCTCCGTCGAAAAACCTACCTCGGCGGGTGTTTTGGCCGTGGTGAAAGTTTGCGGCTTCGGCTGGGCAATGGCGGTGTTAACGGCAAGGAAAAGCAGGAAAAGAAAACGCATACCACGTAAAGTTTAGAAAGTCATATGTTGCATGTCCCACGCCACGACGATCCAGGTTTCGCCCGCGCCGGGTTCGTAAAACTCGCGCAGGGGCCGGAAGCCCACCCGCTCGTGGGCGCGGAGAGAGCGCGTGTTGCGGGCCGAAATATCGGTAATCAGCAACTGAAAATCACCACCGTACACGGTTCGATGATGCTGATACATCTGGTCGAACAGCCCCTGTCCCCGGTAGCCATCGGCCACACAAACCTGCCCCATGACGTAATACGGCAGTTCATGAATGGGCTGGTCCATGTAGGTCAGGCCGTCTAACTGATCAAAAAGCGATGCGAGTTCAGGAACGAACCTGCGCGTTTGGGGCATGGCCGTAATAGCATAACCAACCACAGCGTCGCCATCTTTGGCAATGACGCTTGGCCCCAGTTCATGCATTTGCCGCATCTGTTCGAGGGTGTACTGAATGGTCACGAACCCCTGCCGGGTTTGCACGTCGGGTGGCAGGTTTTGCACCTGATTAGCGCGTTGCAGGGCCAGAATGCCCCGTAAATCGTCGTCGGTTTGGGTGAGGGTTATCATGGTTTGTAGCTCGGTGATGCGGCATTCCGCATGACCAGGCTACAATCTACGGTTGCACAATCAATTTCTGCACAATAGTACGTTTTTCATCGGTGAGCCGGAGCAGGTACATACCGGTGGGCAGGTGGCCAAGGTCGGTGGTTTGCTGACCCCGCGCGGGCTGAATGGTTAGCAACAATCGCCCACGCAGATCAATCACGTCGAGCCGCAGCAGGTTGGTCATATCCCAGCGAATCTGGCCAGTGGTGGGGTTGGGATAAACCCGCAGTTCGCTGAGCGGCAGCGGTTCGGGCAGGGCCGTAACGATGCTGTCGGGTTTGCCGCCCATGACAGGCCGCAGCATGAACGCGCCCGTTACATTCAAAGCCGCCGACTGCTGGTTCTGCTCCCAGTTGGTGCCGCCATTGTAAAATATCTCCCGCCCAAACGGACTGTTTTTATCAAAACCCAACCTGAACCGCGTCGTGTCGCTGCTGGTAATTTGCCGGTAGCCTACGTAAAACGTGTCTTTAACCGATACGCCCCGGTCAAACGGAAACTCAACAAATCCGTTGCGCGTGGCGGGGTACTGCACCTTGAATGCTTTCTGATAGATGGTCTGATCAGGCTTACCCTTTTTATTGCTGTACACATTAATGACAAATGACTGCCCCGTCTGATCGCTCAGGAAAGGTACGATACACGCCCGAACGCCCGCAATGATATCGGGCTTGTTTAGAAAAAACCGCATAGCCACCTGCTCACGCTGTCCAATCTGCTGGGCAAATTCCCAGCTTCCGTCGTCGTAGGCAAAGTAATTATCCACCACGGCCACTGCCGAGAGCGTATCATTTTGCCGCAGGTTCACGCCTGCAATGGACGGATTCTGGTCGTCGGTGGTATTAAGATCAAACTTATAGCGTAGCAAAGCCCGCGTGGCTGTGCCGAGTCCATTAACCGGTGCCACTGCCGCCACTTTCCGCTGCGCACTCAGGGCTGGAATCAACGACGAGTTAGCCGACGGACTATCCTGCACCAGCCGTCCCGATACCTCGTCACGAACGGTGAACCGGAAGGTGGTGAAGTTGAAGTTGTTGAACAGATTATTGATGTCGGTCGTGACAGAGTCGGCGGTTTCGGCGGCTGGGTTCAGGACGTATTGCGATAGTGGCATGGCCGTATAGCGCTTCAGCAACGGGCTGAGGGCCTGCCGTACCGCTACGTCCTTTACAAACCGGTCGGTACGGCTCCGGTTTTTGTTGAGATAGACATAGTCCACGTTCCAGGTATCGAACGGCCCGGACTCGCGGCCATACGTTCGGAAGCGGAAGGCAAATCCGGCATGAAAAAAACGGGAATCAACAACGGGAACAAACGCCTGAAAAAACTGACGGGTATAATCAGGACCGTTTAGTTGACGGGTCGAGTCAGGTCGGCCCGTATCGTTGATGGTACGGATTTTCAGCGAATCACCCTTGTTTTCAACCTGCCAAACCGTTCGCCACGCGCCGGTATTATCCAGAAACTGCACCGTGAGCGAATCGCCGGGATCGGGTAGTTCGCCAACCCCACGCATCTGCCAATAGAAACTAAGGAAAATTTTATCCGTTGCCGCCAGGCCGGCCAGCGTAATAGGGCGCGATTGCAGCGTGTCCGTGTAGCCCTGTGCAAAGCGGTTGTTCTGGACGTAAGGCCGACCATTGGCCGCCAGCCCATCGAACGACACCACCCCTGCCGTGGGGTGATTGATGGCCATCGTATTGTTAACATACACGCCACTGCCGGGCTGCCAGCGGGCCGGACTCGGCACCGATACACCGGGCTGAGCGGTTACGGTGACAACGCTCGAAAAATCATCAAAAAAAGGCAGCGGCAAGGGCGTTTGTGCCCGCAATGGCAGCCAGCAAGCCAACAGCAGTAACGTACACGTTATGTGCCGGACTCTACCCTGCCCAAACCAGTCTGGTAAATAAATTTTCATTTGATAGACATACCGGAAGCCCCCTTACTGATCCGGATCAACGGGGCCTACAACCCAAATATCCATAGCCTCTCCCACGCGAATACGCTCGCCAGGACGGGCTTCGGGCCGTTGTTTTACCACTGTACCGACTTCCTTTTCGGGATCATCGACCGAAATTTTCGTGCCAACTTTCAGATTCGAGCCACGAATGGCAGCTTCGGCCTCGTCGAGCGGCAATCCTACAACGTCGGGAATAGCGAACATGGTATTACCCAGTCCGTCGCCAATTTCAAGGTCTATTTTAGCTCCCTTCGGCACGGGGGTTCCAGGGTTTATTTCTTTGCCGTTGTAGAGCTGGCGCAGTACCGAATTTTTGGCCACATCGGGTACGTAATTCTGCTCACCCAACTCCAGCCCCATCGACCGCAGACTCAGCTTAGCGCTCATCAGTGTCAGGTCGGTAAGCGTGGGCATGGCCACCATTGGCGCCACGCGCTTGGTTATGGTCAGATAAATTTTCCGGTCCTCTTTTACTTTGGCGTTGGCGCGCGGGTACTGTTGCAGCACAGTAAGCGGCTGCGCTCCGGTTACGAACGTACAGTCACTCACTTCATAGCGCAGGTTGCGGTCGCTGAGCGTATTCTGCATCTCATCGAAGCTGAGCCGTGTTACGTCGGGTACGGTAATGGTCTGGCCGTGATTGGTAGTAAAAGGCAGGTAGACAAAGAAAAAGGTTAGAAACAGCACCACAACGAGGGCCAGAATAATGCCGATATGAATCAACAGGTCGGATGCTGATCGGGTGCTGATTTTTGCCATTTTGAGAAGAAAACTACTTACCGCCGGTGGGCCTTTTATGTTATGCCAACAAATTTAGTGAAACCTGTACCCGATTCGCCATTACCGCCCAAAGTCCTTACCCCTTTGACTGATAAGCGCCAAACATCTTTTTGATGTACTTACCAACGATGTCGAACTCCAGATTGACGGTGTCGCCCGCCCGCAGGTCACGAAAGGTCGTATGTTCGTAGGTATACGGAATAATGGTGACGCGAAAGCTGTCGGCTTCGGAGTTGAAAACGGTCAGGCTCACGCCATTGATACAAATCGACCCTTTTTCAACGGTCACGTTGTCGGCTTCATCGGGATTGTATTTGAAATCATACAGCCAGCTTCCGTCCATGTCCTGCACATGGGTACATACGCCCGTCTGGTCAACGTGTCCCTGCACGATATGGCCATCAAACCGGCCATTAGCGGGCATACAACGTTCCAGATTGACCCGGCTACCAATTTGCAGCTTACCCAGATTAGTTTTTTGCAGCGTCTCGTCCACCGCCGTCACGGCGTATTGCCCGTCGGCTACGCTGGTTACGGTCAGGCAAACGCCGTTGTGGCTCACACTCTGATCAATAGTCAGTTCCGATGCCAGCAACGACGCGATGGTGAACGTCAGATTGGTGCCTCCTTCGGCAATGGCGGCTACAGTGCCGGTAGTTTCAACAATTCCGGTGAACATAAAAAGGGGCAGAGGGTGTAAAGGGTAAACGATATAAGAGCGTGTATCCATAGTAGCCCATACATCGTTTACCCCTTCTGCCCTCCTATAAACAGCGAACTGCCGAAGGGGGTTCGGGGCAGCAGAGTTTGCTCAGCGCGGACAATGCGGTACAGCGTTTCGTTGACAAATGGATGCGGCAGATACACGTCTGAAGTCGGCTGGCCGGGGTGACTCAAGCCCAGCCGAAGTTGAAGACGCTGCCATTGGCGGGCCAGTAAAATCAGGGGCGACAGAGCCAGGCTCCAGTAGGTTGAGTTCCGTAACTGTAGTCCGGTTGGGGGCAACAGTCGCGCAAAATCGGCCCGAACAAACCGGCGCGTACTGCCAATAGCGAGGTCGTGCTGTCCCCAAAAAACGCTAAATGCGTTATTATTGCTTAACAGAAGCCCGCCCGGGTTCAGTCGTCGGCTTAGTTCGGTTAGCAGGCGGGTCAGGGCCGTATCGTCGAAATAGCAAAATACGTCGTTGCAGATGATGGCTTCGTAGCTTTGTTCAGGGGCATGATTAGCCAGTTGGTTCAGGTTCACCAGCAACACGTCCAGCCCACGTTCGTGGCAGAACTGCACGGCATCGGTCGATCCGTCGATACCGCGCAGGTTGGTGTATCCTCGTTTCCGCAGAAAGTCGAGCAAGCCGCCCGTGCCACAGCCCGCGTCCAGAATGGTTATATCCCGGCGAGGACCGAACCGTTGTTCCAGATGTCGCGCAACGGTCTCGTGCAGGATACGGTACCACCACAATCGCTGCTCAATACGAAACATTTTCCCGTACTCGTCCGACCGTCCAATCATGATTTACCTATTATTTTTCTACATACGGCGACAGACCACTGTGGGCCATGAACAGTTTGCCGAGGTATTCGCCCAGGACGCCCAGAAACAGCAGTAGCAGCCCCAGTCCCGTACCAAAGGCCCACAGCACAGCACCCCAGCCCGACGCCGAAAACGCCCCCGCCAGCCAACCTGCCAGCCAGATAAATCCCGCCAGCAACCCAAGCCCAAACAGCCCCGCACCCAACACCGTAAACCCCCGGATGGGCCATAGTGAATAGCCAATGAACACATTCAGAAACAGGCTAATCAACTTACGGGGCGTGTAATTGGATTGCCCTTCGGCGCGGGCATGGTGCTGCACCAGCACACTACCCACATTGCGAGTAACCCGAAAAATCAGCCCGTCGATGTACGGGTACGGCCCCCGGTAGCGTATAATCTCATCAACGATCTCACGCCGAATCAGCTTGAAACTTGACAGATACAAGTCAGACGGCTTACCCAGCGAATACGTTGTTAATGTGTTGACCAACCGACTGCCAAGGTTGCGAACCCAGGTATGCTTTTTTTCGGTATAGCGGCTGTATACTACGTCGTATTGTCCAGCTTCGGCGGTTTTGAGCAGAGTCAGGATGGTTTCGGGGGGGTTCTGAAAATCGTCGTCTATGATAACGGTAAACTGACCCTGAGCATGGTTCAGTCCACAAAGCACCGCGTTGAATTCGCCGAAGTTCCGGCGCAGCGAGATAAACTCAACCGTATCGTATACGATGGCCAGTTCCCTACAAACGGATTCCGAACGGTCTGCACTACCATCGTTAACCAGCACCACTTCAAACGCCATGCCTGTCAGGCAATCATGCAGTCGACTCACCAACGGTGCAATCGTGGTTTCGCTGTTATAAACCGGGATGACTACGGAAAGGTACATAAATGAAACAGTGAATCAGTTGACCCGGACCGACAGATACGCCGGAATATCATTAATCGTGTCGATGATGTAGCTAACCTCGTCGTCGGTCAGGGTTGGGTTCAGCGGCAGACTCACTACTTCGCGGTGCAGTTGTTCCGATATGGGCAGTGCCAGACCGTGCCATTCGGGAAATGCCTGCTGTCGGTGTGGTGGAATGGGGTAATGTACATCAGTGCCGATACCCCGCTGTTGCAGATAGCTGATGAGCCGGGTACGGTCGGGGTGGCGTACCACAAACAGGTGCCAGACATCCTGGTCAATGGCATCGGCGGGTGGCAGCGTCAGTTTATCGGGGTTCAGTTCGGTCAGGTACCGCCGGGCCAGTTGCCGGCGTCGGTCATTTTCGGCATCGAGTCGGGTTAGTTTCTCGCTCAGGATGGCAGCCTGCAGTTCATCCAAACGACTATTCTGCCCTACGTACTGATTATAATATTTCTGACCCGACCCGTAATTACGCCAGTAGCGCAGCCGGTCGGCCAGGTCACCGTCGTTAGTCGTTACGGCCCCGGCGTCGCCAAGAGCACCGAGGTTTTTGGTCGGGTAAAAACTCCAGCCAGCCGCATCGGCCAACCCGCCCGGCCGGATGTTGTTATACGTGGCCCCGTGCGCCTGGGCTGCATCGGTCAGCACCCGCAGCCCGTACGTTGCGGCCAGTACATTTATGGGTTCCATATCACAGCACCGTCCGTACAGATGCACACAGAGAATCACCCGTGTTTGGCTCGTAATGGCCGCTTCGATACGTAATGGATCAAGGTTGTAGGTAGTCAGTTCAGGTTCGACCAGCACCGGCGTCAACCCAGCCTGCCGCACAGCCAGTACCCCGGCTATGTAGGCATTTGACGCTATAATGACCTCACTACCCGGTGGTAGCTCCCAGGCTTTAAGCGTCAGGGTAAGAGCATCCAGACCATTGGCTACCCCAATGCAGTGGCGCGTCTGACAGTAATGGGCAAAACTCATCTCAAACTGCTCAACCTCCCGACCCAGCACAAACCAGCCTGATTCTGCAACCCGGCGCATGGCCCGCTGAATATTTTCCTGATGGGGCTTATTGACCCGTTTTAAATCCAGAAACGGAATCATTGGGTCAGCTAACTTCGGCCAGTTCGGCTTGTACTGAACCGGTCAGGGCAGGGTATGGCTCGTCGATATAATCGTTCACATCGTAAAGCTGATTGGACACCACCAGCAAAATAGCATCGTTCGTAAATTCACCCATCGTATGCCAGTCTTCGGGCTGAAGCACCAGGCATTTACGGGGATTATCGAGCAGGAAGTGCTCTTCTCTACGGCCGTTATGATTATATACCCGACAACTGCCACTTACGCAGACCAGTGCGTTCCAGGCCTTATGGTGTCGGTGGCCCGCCCGCACCTGATTACCAGCCTGGTAAATATAAAATACCCGCTGAATGGGCCCGGGAATAATATCTTCAAAGACTGTCAGATTACCACGTTCTGAGAAAACCGTCTTTAATTCGTAGAGTTGAGGCATATATTGGCGTGGAAAATGGTACCTCTTGTTTTCGGAGCTTAAATGTATTAAAAAGCCGTTAAATACCAGTAGAATTTGAACCAAATTGTAGCAGCCCGACGGCGGAGGGTCCGCCTTTGGTTCTGCCAGTCGGTTGCCACGCCTAAAAATTAGTACTTACTATACTTACCACATGAAGTTAAATCGAATTTTCCTCGCTGCACTACTACTGGCACTGGGCCTGTTCCTGTATTTTACGTTTTCTGACCAGGAAACCAACTCCTCTAACGGCTCAGTACCCGTAGCCGATACCACAGCCTATAATCAGGAAATCAGAACCGAACGGATCGAAAAAGATGAGTTCATGCGCACCAACGCCGACTCGCCCATTGCCGACAAACCAGCTTTTACCGGGCTATTGTATTATGGACCCGACCCAGCCTACCGGGTCACGGCCCGGCTCGAACCTTTTGCCGACAAAACCCAGAAACTCATCGTGCGCATGAGCGACGGCACCGAAGAAGTATACAGTAAGGTGGCTCATGCCGTATTTAGTCTGGGCGGCAGTACACACCGGCTGCTCATTGTCAGCATTGGCGATACCTACTCGATTCTGTTTCGGGATGCCACCTCAAACAAAGAAACCTACGGCGGGGGCCGCTACCTCGACCTCGACGCCGATCAGCTGACCGGCAGTCGGACTGTGCTGGACTTCAACACAGCCTATAACCCCTACTGCGCCTACAACCCAGGTTACGCCTGTCCTATACCGCCTGCTGAGAATGTTCTGGACGTCTCCATCAAAGCCGGAGAACGCTACGTGCCGCATGAGTAGCCAAACACCCTATCTTTGCATTTTATTTTTTCTTTTAACCAGTACGCCGGGGCGGCAGAGAAAAGGTGTTTAACACAGAGAAGACCGAGTCATTTGGCTATCCCATAGCAGTTTACAACTCTGTTTTCTCTGTAAATCTCCACTTTCTCTGTCGGTCCGCCGATGCGGTTAAAAATCATTACACCGTATGGAGATTTCCTATAACTGGCTGGCCGACTATATCGACCTGCCCGAAGCACCCGAAGCAGTAGGCAAACGCCTGACCAACACGGGCCTTGAAGTTGAAAGTGTCGAGAAAATAGAGGCTATTCCGGGTGGTCTGGAAGGTGTGGTTATTGGTGAAGTCCTGACCTGCACCAAACATCCCGACGCCGATAAGCTGAGCCTGACTACCGTTGATGTGGGAGCCGCCGAACCCGTTTCTATCGTTTGCGGGGCACCCAACGTAGCCGCCGGGCAGAAGGTAGTGGTTGCCCTGGTTGGGGCTACGCTACACCCGACAGGCGGAGCAGGATCGGCTGCCGAACCTTTTCAGATCAAAAAAGCCAAAATTCGGGGAGTAGCCTCAGAAGGCATGATCTGCGCCGAAGACGAACTTGGTTTGGGCCAGTCGCACGACGGGATTATGGTACTTACCACCAACTTGCCCAACGGCACCCCGGCAGCAACGTACTTTAACCTCGAAGCCGACTACCGCATCAGCATTGGCCTAACCCCCAACCGCATCGACGCAGCTTCGCATATGGGTGTGGCCCGAGACCTGGCTGCCGCTACACTCTGGCCCATGCACGGGCAAAGCAGCAAAATTGACTCGTTCAGCGTCGATAATCACGACCTGACCATTCCGGCTATGGTTGAAAATCCCGATGCCTGTCCGCTGTACATGGGCGTGACCATCAGCAACCTGACCGTTACCGAATCGCCCGACTGGCTGAAACAGCGGCTGCTGGCCATTGGACTGAAGCCAATCAATAATATCGTTGACATCACCAACTACGTCTGCCACGACATTGGTCAGCCGATGCACGCCTTCGACGCCGATAAAATTACCGGGGGCATAGTAGTCGTAAAAACACTGCCCGAAGGAACACCCTTTGTGACGCTCGATGGCGTGGAGCGCAAACTGACCGCTACCGATCTGATGATCTGCGACGCCGAAAAGCCGATGTGCATTGCGGGCGTTTTTGGCGGATTGAACTCCGGCGTTACGGCGCAAACCACGCGTATTTTTCTCGAAGCGGCCTATTTTTCACCCAGTTCCATCCGCCAAACGGCGCAGCACCACGGCCTGAAAACCGATGCATCGTTCCGGTTCGAGCGGGGTACGGCCCCCACCAGCCCCATCTGGGGTCTGCAACGGGCGGCAGTACTGTTGCGCGAGATTGCCGGTGGCGTAATCAGTTCCGAAGTGGTCCGGGCCGAATCGGAAGATTACGCGGCCATTGCCGATTTTCGGCGGGTGCCGATGTGTTACCGGAACATTGACCGGCTGATTGGTATTCAACTCGACCGCCAGTTGATACACGACATTCTGGATCGGCTTGGCATCATCTCCGAAGCCCCGGAACCGGACTCTGGTACTGATTTTGTTGCCCTGGTGCCGCCCTACCGCGTGGACGTAACGCGCGAAGCCGATGTGATCGAGGAGATTCTGCGTATTTACGGACTGGACAACGTACCGCTGTCGCCGGTGCTGGCGGCTGAGTCGCTGTCTGAGTTTCCAAAGGTCGATCCCGATCAGTGGCAAAGTCGCGTGGGTCAGGCTCTGGCGGCCAATGGTTTCCACGAGATTCTGGCAATATCGTTAACCCGCCCGGCCTACAACGACGCCATTCGCCCTACCCTGTCCGGTGCCGACGTCACGCTGCTCAATCCGCTAAGCGAAGACCTGTCGGTTATGCGGCAGAGTTTACTCTTTTCGGCCCTCGAAACGTTAGTCTATAACGCCAACCGACGGCAGCGCGATCTCAAAACGTTCGAGCTGGGTAAGATCTATGCCAAGACGGTTCGTGACGATGGCAGTACCAAATATACCGAGCAACCCCGCCTGAGCCTGGCCATCATGGGCAACCAGCAGCCCGAAAGCTGGCGGCAACGCGCACGGCCCGTCGAGTATCACGACATAGCTACTGCCGTGCAGCGAGTACTGGATCTGTTCAGGATTAAAACCTACGACACCCAACCCACCGATACTACGCTGTTCCAGTATGGTCTGACGTATCTCATCAACAAAAAACCGCTGGTCAGTCTGGGTCTGGTGCAGCCAAAGCTGATCCGTCTGGTTGATCTAAAACAACCCGTTTTCTACGCTGATTTTGACTGGGCCGCGTTGCTGAAGCTGGCGGGTGGTAAAATCCAGTACCAGGAGGTACCACGTTTCCCCGAAGTCCGGCGCGACCTCTCAATAGTGGTTGATCAGGGCGTCAGTTTCACGCAGATCAGTCACCTGGCCAGTCAGACGGAGCGAAAATTACTACGGTCCCTGAACGTATTCGACACCTACGAAGGCGAAAACCTCGGTGCGGGTAAAAAGTCCTATTCGGTCAGTTTCCTATTGCAGGATCCCGCTCAAACTCTGACGGATGCCACCATCGACAAAACCATGCAGCGGCTCATTACGGCCTTTGAGCGGGAACTGGGCGCGGTTATACGGAAGTAATTGCGAATGAGTGAATGAGTGAATATTGCTGACGCAGGAGGTTGTCGCCGGAGGTATTCACTCATTCACAATTCACTCATTAGTCATGGTTAGCGAGTACCAGATCATTGCAGTTATTGAGCAACTCGAACGTAAGATTGGGTTGCTCAGGGGCGTTTGCGACGATGCTAACCGGGAGATTAAACGCCTGGAACTGCAGAATTCCGTGCTGAATGAGCGATTGAGGGAACAGCAGCAGCAACGTAAAGAGTTAGAGAAAAAACAGGCCGACTCAGACAAAAAGACCGCGAAGTCAAAACATTTGAGTAAACTTGTACAAAACAATCTGTCGGAGACAGATACGAATGCCGCTTTAAAAAAACAACTCGACGCGTATATCCAGGAATTGAACCAGTGTATCGCTCATTTGAGTAGTTTGTCATAAACCCAAAAGAATGCCGGGAGTCCGCCCCTTGCATTAGCCGCAGCGATGGAAGAACTGTCTGTGCACATAAAAATTGCCGACCGGAACTACGATCTGTTTGTGGAACCTGCCGCCGAAGAAATCGTGCGCGAAGCCGCCAAGCTGATTCAGGATATCTTGAAAGAATACCGGGATATGGGTGTACGAGATACCCAGGATGCCCTGGCAAGGATTGCCTTCGACTGCTTGGTAAGCAAGCTGAAGGAGGAACGACGGGTTCACCGTTTGCAGCAGATGGTTTATGACAAAATTACCCGCTTAGATGAGGTCGTTACGCCGGCCATAACATAAATAAATGGGTGTACTATGGCCCGCATCGGGTTTTTGAAGGTAGTCGTATCGGAGACAGATTGATGAATCTATTTTATCAATCTTAACGATATCAAAGCCAATGAACACAACAAACTGGCTGATGCTCTTTCTTGACAACATGGTCATGATCGGTATCGGCATATTCGTGGGGCGCAAGCTGCTCTCCCGCGTTTCGAATAAACGTCAGCAGGAGGCCGAAGAACAGGCAGCCAATATCCTGAAGAATGCAGAAGCCCAGGCCGAAACGCTCAAGAAGGACCGGATACTGGAAGCTAAAGAATATCACCTCAGGCTGAAAACCGAATTTGAAGAAACTACCGGCCAAAAGAGAAATCTGCTCCAGCAAAACGAAAGCAAACTCAAGCAACGCGAGCAGCAACTGGCGCAGCAGGCCGATCAGCAGCGCACCCGCGAGAGTGAACTGACCCAGCAGCGCAACGACCTCAATCAGCAGCGCAACGAGTTAAATCAGCAGAAAAACGGTCTGCAACAGCAAATTGATGCCCTTGCCCGGCGTTCCGAAGACGTAGACCGCCGACAGGCCGAAGCCGACAAAATGCTGGCTGAGCAGGTAAGTCAGCTCGAAAAAATTGCCGGTCTCTCCGCCGATCAGGCCCGCGAGCAACTTATCGACACGCTCAAGGCCGAAGCTGAAACCCGTGCCAGTTCGTACGTCAAAAACATCATTGAAGAAGCCAAACTGACGGCCACCAAGGAAGCAAAAAAGGTGGTGATCGAAACCATTCAGCGCACCGCTACCGAACACGCCATCGAAAACTGCGTCTCGGTCTTCAACATCGAATCGGACGATGTAAAAGGTAAGGTTATCGGGCGCGAGGGTCGCAACATCCGCGCCCTCGAAGCCGCTACGGGCGTCGAAATTATCGTGGACGATACACCCGAGGCTATCATTATTTCGGGCTTTGATCCGGTTCGGCGCGAGATTGCCCGGCTCAGCCTGCACCGGCTTGTGCAGGATGGCCGCATTCACCCCGCCCGCATCGAAGAGATCGTGGCCAAGACCCGCAAAAACATCGACGATGAAATTGTGGAGATTGGTGAGCGTACCGTCATTGACCTCGGCATTCACGGCCTGCACCCCGAACTGATTAAGATGATAGGGCGCATGCGTTTTCGCAGTAGCTACGGGCAGAACCTGCTTCAGCACAGTCGCGAAGTGGCTAAACTCTGCGCCACAATGGCCGCCGAACTGGGCCTGAATGCCAAACTGGCCAAACGCGCCGGACTGCTGCACGACATTGGCAAGGTATGGCCCGAAGAGGCCGAACTACCCCACGCCCTGCTGGGTATGGAACTGGCCAAGAAGTACAAAGAGAATCCCGAAGTCATCAACGCCATTGGTGCGCACCACGATGAGATCGAGATGACGAGTATGCTTTCGCCTATTGTGCAGGTCTGCGATGCCATATCGGGTTCGCGGCCCGGTGCCCGGCGCGAGATGATGGAATCGTACATCAAGCGGCTCAAAGAACTCGAAGAACTGGCCGGTAGTTTCCCCGGCGTGACCAAGTGCTACGCCATTCAGGCCGGTCGCGAACTGCGGATTATGGTCGATGCCGATCACGTTTCCGACGACCGGGCCGGTACGCTGAGTTACGAGATTTCGCAGAAGATCGAGAAGGAGATGCAGTATCCCGGTCAGATCAAGGTCACCGTCATCCGTGAAATGCGGGCTGTAGCCTACGCGAAGTAGCTGGTTTTGGGCTGGTGGAGAAGCAAAAACATCTTCTTTTCCACCAGCCTGAATTTGCGTAGAATTATACAGTTTTACTACTCAGAACAGGCTGATTTATGGATACTCAGGCTCAAAAACTGACTCTTATCCAGTGGGTTGCCGCTTTAGATGACCCCAGAACTATACAGCAGTTAATTACCCTCAAAAGACAGAGTCAGTCCGAAAAGCCACTTCCTAAGCGAGTGTTGGGCGATGGGAAAGACGTGCAGGAACACGTCTCGGATGACTTCAACGATCCCATTGACGCATTCAAGGACTATATGCCATGAATGAGAGTTATCTGATTGACACCCATGTCCTCATCTGGTATATGCAGGGCGATCAACGTCTTAGCGATGAGGCCATCCGGCGACTGAATGAACCGTCGAACATAATTTCAGTTAGTCAGATCAGCCTTTGGGAAATAACAATCAAAGCGTCACTGAGTCGCCTGAAAATTGGTATTCCATTCGTAGAACTTAATACGTACCTGCTCAATAAAGGCTTTTTAATTCTGGATTTCAACTTCGCTGACCTCAACACGCTCCCTTACCATCATGGCGACCCATTTGACCGGCTCCTGATTGCCCAGTCGAGAACAAACAGAATTCCGCTCATTTCCAATGAAAGCAAATTTGGACTGTATGATCTTCTATTGATCTCTGCCTGACCCGATGTCTTTAGTGTCGTATTTACTCTGTTTCTAACTATGGATTTTCTGACGGTTCTTCTTCTCCTCCTCGTTGGTGCGGGCGGGGGTGTAGCAATTGCCAATGTGCTGCGAAAACGGGCTGGCATCACCAACGTACAGCACAACTCAACGGTGCTGCTCGAACGTATCGAGAAGGTGTTCAAGGTCGTGATGGCCGAAGGCTATTTTTCGGAGATTTATAATTATCAGGATCAGAAAAAAATCCTGTATTTGCTGGATGACCCCAAGAAAGCGATGGTCATTGCCAAATCGAAGGTGCTGGTTGGGTTCGACTTTGCGAAGGTCAGGTTTCGGGTGCCGGAGGCAGGGAAGAAGACCCTTGTCATTGAAGCCTTCCCGGAACCGGAAGTACTGTCTATTGACACCGATTATCAGTTTTACGACATTCAGGCGGGGTACCTGAATTACTTCAAAAGCGAAGACTACACGAAGATTCTGGACGATGCCAAGCGGGCCATGAACGAGCGGGCGTTACAGAGCGATCTGCCCAAGATTGCCAACAACCAGATTCAGTATATGATGTATCAACTGGCCGGTTCGATGGGCTGGAGTCTGCAACTGCCTGAAGCACAGCAGAAAAAACTCGACGCGCTGAAAGAACAGGCCGAAGACCCCAAAGCCCTGCCCGGCAAAGCGTTACCCGGCGCGTTGCTTGACTGATGGGTTTGTTCGTCGTATCTTCCTCACGTAATCGCTAAAGCTATGCTCGCTGCCCCGCCCATTACCCTGACAGACCTTCGGCATGAACTCGAAACCGAAGCCATTGTTCGTCTGCCTGCCACGAGAGATGATTATTTCGCCCTGCTCAACGAACAGGCCGACGACGTTTATCTCGAATTCGATACCGACCATCTGATAGCCCGATCGAACGTGAATACCGAAAACCACGAACTCATCACCGCTTCCGTTATCCGTCTCCTTGGAAATGGTTTTTTAGAAAGGCCGGAGTACCGTGTCTTTGGTAGCAACCGCCCCGTTTATGTCATCGACTGCGAACTGGGTTTTGCACCCGGCGTACTGGTGGTGAAGGGGCCAACGGAACTGTATCCGCGCAAACGGGCTATGGCTGCTACGCTGAATCCCTGGCTATTGGTAGACGTAATATCGGACTCGAACCGGAGCGAAGAATTTCAGCGTAAACTTCATTGTTACAAGCAAATACCAGCTTTGCAGCAGATTCTGCTTATTGAACAGAACTGGATGATTGTCTCATCGTACACTCGTACCGACCGGCCTAATCAGTGGCTTAACATCGACTATATCCGGCCTGATGAAGCGGTGGCTGTTGGTGATGTGCGTTTGCCGATGACCGAGATTTACAGCCACGTAATTTTCGCTTAGAAGCCGATATTCCAGACCAGCCGGTACGCCCAGTTATCGGGCTGATTCGCAAACTGGTTTGGTCCCCAGCGGTAGAACACCCCCGCGCCAACGCCCAGATACGTCACATTAGCAATGCGCTGCCGATACAGATTATCGACCAGCAGTCCGCTCTCAAAAAAGCCCCGTTCCAGCGTTTTTATTGGTATGCCTTCGTGCCAGTCGGCGTTTCGTAACGAGCCTACCGCTACACCCTGCACCAGCGATGGTTCGGGCCGGAACCAGGGTATCGACGGTTTTCCCAACAGCGTTTTGAAGTTGTGCGTCACAAACAGCGTGGCGTAGCGGTCCGACGTGAACTCGTACAGGCCCATCGTCTGGAAGTGGTTGGCTACCCAAATCGAGTTCAGATCGGATTTGGCACCGCGTCCGTTGTACAGATACGGATACGGTAAATCACCCCAAATAATACCCGCCGTAAGGTTGATGTATGTTTCGCCGAGCCGCCGGGAGCGCAACAGTTGCTCGTAGCGGGTGTTGAGCTTGACATAGCCAAAATCGCCCCTGAACAACCGGCTCATCATGCCCCGGATTACCTGCACTGACCAAACCGGCGAGGGTGCCTGCGCCACGATGCTACCCCGCCCAATCTGCGCCAGTTTTTCGTTGAACGCATACCGAAATCCCACGCTTAACTCCGTATTGCCAAAGACCTGTTCGGGCATATGAGCCCATTCTGGCGCGTGGTAGCGGTAGCCATAGGTGGGTTGCCGGGTTTCCTGAACCGCCGACACGGTAATAGTCGCGTATTTCATCGTCCGAAACGACCAGTCAACCCGCCACTGCCGGAGGCTATCGGCGCGAGACAGCAAAAACGTACGCAGCAGTTCGTAGGGGATTTGCGGCTGGTTCCAGATAAAAAACTGCACGTTGCCCGGCTCCGACACATCGAACCGATACGCGCCGGTGAGAAACATCTGCCGGGCAGGATCGAGCAGCAGCCGGATGCGCCCTTCGTATTTAACGGCCTGATCTTTAAATCCGTAGGCCAGTTTGCCATCGAGCCGGACGAGCCGGGAAAACGTTGGGCTGGTAAGCAGGTTCAGTGTAAGGCGCGGACCTTCATAGACATTGGCATCGAAAAATGTCTGACTCGACAGGTTAATGTACCGCCCCAGCGGAACAACTCCGGCAGCACCCCACTCGGCCAGGGTTGGCAGCAGCCGTGTTCGGAATCGTTGCCAGCCGCGCAAACTGTCATGCCAGGCAAAGGTATTTTTTTCGCGCACCGTGAGCGAGTCGAGCCGGTGGGTTTGCCAGTACGTTTCGTCGGTGCGGTTGGCGGTATCAGCCAGGACAACGGCGATGTCGGTAAACGTGGCCGGATTGATCGGTTGGTTCAGCCGAACGTTGGTCAGGCGGCTGCGGGTACTGAACCGCAACTGCCCCAACTTGGTCAGGCTGGCGGGTTGAAGTGTCCAGTCGGAGCGGATTTCTACCGGAAACCAGTGGTTCTGTACGAGTTCATAGGTTTGCTCGAACCGAAAACGGAGCAGCGTAGCGGGGTCGGCGGGTTCAGCCACAACGTACTCCGGCGCGTAACTGCCCGACCGGATGTGCAATACACCTTTCAGACCCGAAAAATCGCGCCCACGCCGAGGTTCGTACTCGACCACGAAGGTGCTGTCGCCGGGGGTATGCACAAGCGTATCGGCCAGATAAAAATCATACACGGCCGCGCTATTTTTAGAGAGCGGGCTGAGGTACGACAGGGCTTCGTTATTCGTCGGCAACGTCACGACCATAATCTGCTTGTGAAACCCGAACGGCTGGAGCAGGGGCCGCAGGCTGGCGAACAATGTAGTTTGCGAACCCGACGTGCGCGAGGCCGTGATGGTTTCTCGGCTGAGGTTAGGGGCCATAAACTGCCGTACCGAATACGACTCGTTAACGTACAGGTCTTTACCAACGGAAGTATTACCCGCTGATGAGTCGTTTTTTAATGTTTTTCGGATAGCAGGAACGACCCGGCTCACTGTCGAAACATGGTAAGCTTCGTACTGAAACGCAGCAATCTGGTCGGGGTCGTTGGCCACGAGGTTCCGAACGGCCTCGTTGATGATGCGGTGCGCCGGGTTAATGGCCTTAATGCTAATTTCAGTCAGGTTCAACGCCGATTCGGTGAGTACGATCCGGCTGGCTGAATCGGCCCGGACGCGCCCGGACGCAAAGCCCATGGCCCGAATGAGCAGGAAACAGGTATCGGCGGGTACCCGAAGCCGGAACGTACCCACGCTGTCGGTCAGCGTACCAGTTTGCTGATTCTCGACTTGAACAGCAACGAACGGAACGCCCTCCCCCGTCCGGGCCGATACCACCTGCCCCTGTACTGTTGGCTGGCCAACTGCCCGATTTGCCCAGAAAACCAGGCACAGCAGAAACAATACACTGTGTTTCATCTGAAAATAAAGAGCGAAAGAGTGCTACAACGGATGTTGAATCGGTACACCGAAACAGAGCAATTCTGTCTCTTTATGTTTTAGGGGTGCCGACGGTTCGGCTTTTTGACCGTATCAACCACTAAAGTACAGATTTCTGAGTTACTTCTATTGTCGTTTAGCCGACAATTTTCCAGTATTGGACCGGGACTAAGCCCATTAATTTTTCGTTATCAGGCCATGAAAAATCGGTTACTTTCTGTCCTTTTGGCATTTGTTGCTCTGCTCACCAACCCGGCCCGCGCCCAGACCGCTACCGACCTGTGCCGGGCCGCCAAAATCCGGTCGCTGAGTCAGCAGCAGAGTAATTCGCGGGCACGGGCGGCCTACCCCGGCGACAATGCCATCGACGTAACGTACTACGGTCTCGACCTGCGCCTGACCCATACACCCAACTACCTGCGCGGAGCCGCTACCATCCGGCTCAAGAGCACAGCCGCCAGCCTGACCAGTTTTTTTCTGGACTGCAACCCACAACTTACCGTCGATTCGGTCGTAAGCAACGGGCGTCGGCTACTGTTTGCGCGCGGTACTGACCGTATTACCATCACGACTCCGCAACCGCTTGGCGTTGGGCAGGCATTGGCCCTGACGGTATATTATCAGGGTAATCCGGCCAGTAAGGGTGGGTTCGGCAGCTTTGCCTTTTCTGAACACGGCCCCAAAAGTGACCCCGTAATCTGGAGTCTGAGCGAACCCTACGGAACCAGCGACTGGTTTCCCTGCAAAGACACCCCCGCCGACAAAGCTGACTCCTCAATGGTCAGTATTACGGCAGATAAGCAGTTTGTATCGGTCTCGAACGGCGTTTTACTCGGCACAGCCAACAATGCTGACGGCACCCGAACCTACCGCTGGCGTAACAGCTACCCCATTGCACCCTATCTGATTTCGCTGGCCATGACCAACTACGAGCGGTACGATACCCCGTTTACGATTCAGACTCAAACCATGCCCGTTACGCACTATATCTACCCCGAAACACTGCCGGGTATCAAAGCGAACCTCGACCGAACACCCGATATGTTACGGGTCTTTTCGGAACTGTTTGGGCCGTATCCGTTTCTGCGCGAGAAGTATGGTCATGCGCAGTTTGGCTGGGGCGGGGGTATGGAACACCAGACTATTTCGTCGATGGGTGCCTGGAGTACCGGCATCATTGCTCATGAACTGACACATCAGTGGTTTGGCGATAAGATTACCTGCCGCGACTGGCAAAACATCTGGCTCAACGAAGGCTTTGCGTCCTACGGCGAAGCCCTCTATGCCGAAGCCAGTAGCGGACCGGCGGCCTACACCACCACAATGAATAGCTTTCTAACCAGTGCACGGCGGGCACAGGGTAGTTTGTACGTACAGGACATCACGAGTGTCAACAACATTTTCGACAGCAACCGGACCTATGCCAAAGGGGCTTCGGTACTGCATATGCTGCGATGGGTATTGGGCGACGAGGTTTTCTTCAACACACTGCGTGCCTATGCTGCCGCACCAAATCTGGCCTACGGCACCGCTGTCACCGACGATTTTCGGGTCGTGGCCGAGCGGGTCTCGGGTAAAAATCTGGGGTATTTCTTCCAGCAATGGGTCTTTGGCGAAGGCTATCCAACCTACAAGGTAACCGTTACGAATGCATCGACCAACAGCATAGCGGTACAGCTGGAGCAGCGAAACACGACCGCCAGTAACCCCGTCTCGTTCACTATGCCCGTACAGATACTCATCAAATCAGCAGAGGGCGACACAACCGTTACCGTACTGAACGACCGCGCCAGCCAGCCCTTCACGCTGCCCGCGCGGGGTAATGTAACCGACGTAATTGTGGACCCAAACAACCGGCTGCTCAAAGGTAGGGAAGCTACTATTTTGCCTGCACTGGTAACGGCCCTCCCCGAACCAGCCAGTATTGACCTGCGCACGTATCCCAATCCGGCAACCGAAAAGCTAACCGTCGAATTTACCCTGAGTACGTCAGCACTGGTTGCAATTTCGCTGACGAACCTCCTTGGTCAACGCGTTAGAACTGTACCTCTGGAACGGATAACGGCGGGATTGCACCGTCGAACAATGGATTTGCGGGGCCTGCCGGCGGGGCGGTATATAGTGGGTATCGACAGCGAAGGCAGTGTGCAGAATCGGGTACTGATTGTACACTAAACGGTAGCTAAATATCCAGCGTTTTTAGGACAGAATATATACCAAAGCCGGAAGACTAACAGTTGTTCTGTTACGTACCCGTAACACCGTAACCTTCATGATTCAATTTGTGTCTTCGCCCCCGTCAGACGCGCCTGACCTTGTTGCGGTACACGCTACCGATAAGACTACCGCTACCGAACGCGATACCATCTGGCAGCAGCTTTTAGCCAACTCAGTTGAAGGGCTGGTTGGGCTGAAGGCCGTGCGGGCAGGCAACCTGCCCAACGGACCAATTGTAAACCTACGCTACCATTTCATCAACCACATTGCCCTGCGCGATACGTTTCGGGACCAGCCCCGGAACCTGCACGATGTGACGGGGCGGCTGCTAACCGATTTCTTCCCATCAATTCGCGAAACATCGCTCTGGCAAACGTATCTGGCCGTTATTGAAACCGGCCAGCCGCAGCGTGTTGAGCAACATTATAACGTAGATCAACGCGACATCTGGGTCGTGCAGGCAGTATCGCCATTTGGGCAGGACGGTGTCATGCTCTCCTATTCTGAAACCAGCAACCTACACCGGACTGCCCGGAGACTGAGTCAGCAGACCAATCTCCTGAACGGTGTGCTGAACTCATCGCCGAATGGCGTCGTGGTATTCGAGGCTACCCGAAACGCACAGGGGCAGCTTTTAGACTTTCAGATTACGCTTGTCAATCAGTTGTTCGAAACCCTGACAGGGCGAAATCAGCATTATTTCGACGGGCTATCGCTCCAGAATATTTACCCCATAGGCCCGGAACGCACCCAACGGCTACAGGAACTGCTCGACACCGGCGAACCCATTCAGTTCGACGAATTCATCCCTGCCCTGGGTCGCTGGCTCGACATTACGCTCACCCGCCTGAACGACGGCTTTGTGGCTACCGTCAAGGATATTACCGCAGAGAAACAAGTGCGCCAGCAATTGGACCAGACCATGCAGCAACTCCGCCGTTCTAATCAGGATCTGGAGCAGTTTGCCTACGTAGCCAGCCACGATTTGCAGGAACCCCTGCGCAAAATAACCTCGTTCGGCGACATGCTCATGGCTCAGCACGCCCCCCAGCTAACCAAACCAGCCGCCGATATGATTGCCCGGATGCAGCGTTCGGCAGACCGGATGCGGTTACTGGTGCGGGACCTGCTTACCTACGCCCGCCTGTCGGACCGGCGCGATACATTCGGTAATGTTGATCTGAACCAGTTGCTACTCTCTATCAACGATGATCTCGACGTACCCATTCAGGAACGGGGTGCAACGATTCTGCTTAACAGTCTGCCCACCGTTCGGGGCGACGCCACGCTGCTGCGGCAGTTGTTTCAGAACCTCATTAGCAACGGCATCAAGTTTCAGCCCGATAATGCGGGCCGTGGTGGTCTGCCTCGCGTAGTGGTGCAGGGACGGCGGGCTACGACACAGGAATTACCGGCTTCACTGGCGGCTTCCCACCCCGACCGACAGTATGCCTGTATTGAGGTGGCTGACAATGGCATTGGCTTCAACGAACGCTATCTGGACCGGATATTCGCCATTTTTCAGCGGCTGCATGGGCGCATGGAATTTACGGGTACGGGGATGGGACTGGCTATCTGCAAAAAAGTGGTTGATCTGCACGGAGGCAGCATTACGGCGCAGAGTCAGGAAGGAGCCGGGGCTACGTTCATTGTTTATCTACCTGTAAAATAGACTACTATTGTCCGTGTACTCGAATTTGGGTCGATTACCATAACATTTTGCAGAACACGGGGTTTTTCCATCGCACTCCGGCAACTCGACCAGACCTTCTGATCGAGTTGTTTTTTTCAACCAGTCTGCTACTCACGTTTATGAAAATGATCGACTCAAC
>JACMPG010000073.1 GCA_014377625.1 Spirosoma sp. | reverse complement strand
TTTCTGGTTTGGCAGCGTTTGCAGGTACGTGTAGATGTCGTTGATCTCGGTGTCGGTGAGTTTGGTCAGGAAACCTTTGGCCATCTTCGACATTTCGCCACAGTCTTTTTTGCCCAGACCGCCCTCGCCCGTGTGCAGAAAATGCCGGAAAGCGTCGGGTTTGTAGGCCGCTGCAATAATCAGCGCGGGCGAATTCATATGCGGGTCGGGGTCACCTTTGAGTTCCGGCCCGCCGTGGCACCCCATACATACCGACATGACGAGGTACTTGCCCCGACCCACCTGCGAGGTGTCGGCAGCGGCTGCGTTGGCCCGTTCCCGGCTGTGGACGTGGTCAATCAGGGCAGCGGGAGGAGCAAACTGACCCGCTACCAGTAGCGTCCGGCCCAGCGGACCGTAGGAATTTTTGGGCAGAGTTGGCCCGGCAGCAGGTTTTAGTGTGCGTAGATACCCCACAATCTTGCCCATGTCGCGGTCGGCCATGTTGCAGTACATGCCCGATGCAAACATCCAGTTTCCGCGTCCGTCGCGGTGAACGCCCTGGCGCACCATTCGGTCGAGTTCGGCATTGGAGTAATTGGGCAGCGCGGCAATTACGTTGGGGGCGTAGAGCGTGGCCAGCATCGGTACGTTCAGAAACTCGCGCCCGGCCAGTTTCTCGCCGTGGCAACCCTCGCAGTGGTAAATACGGGTCAGCCGCGCCCCTTCGTGAATCGAAGCTGAGTCGGTCGGCACGGCTAAATCCGCTAACGGTACATTATACGTTTGATTTAGTTTGTACTCGCTGATGCCGTAAATGGCGGCTGCAAGCAGAACAATCAGGCCGACGAGGGTGATGCCCGTCCATTTTAAAACAGTCAGCAGTTTTTTCATGGTTTCGGAGTGGTTTGGTTGTTGACAAGCTGGTCGGGTTTGGGTTGGTAATAGAGTACGCCCGAATGCACGATTTTCCACTGCCAGGCCTGGACTGGCTCGGCTTCGCGTTCGAGGTAGCGCGTCTGGTGGCTGTACTCGTCTGGGCGGTCGGCACACTGCATCATCTGGCAGAACGTGACAAAGGCCGCGTCGCCCCGGATTCGGATGCGGTAATTGGTATGCCGGAACGTAGCGGGGTCGGGTTCGGTGAGTTGGCGGAAGCAGTTGCTCAGGCCCCGGCGCAATGCGGCCTGGTTGCCATTGGCGGCAACGACCTGGCCATCGTTCAGACCAACGCGCTGCGAGAGGTCGCCGGTGCTGGCCCAGCAGTTGGCCTGGGTGGTGGCGTCGCGGTCGAGATACGCCTGGGTTTCGCGTTCGATTACGGTTTGGATAGCTGCTTCGTCGCTGGCCGGGGTGCTGGCGGGTCGTGGTGGCACGACCAGCGGGCCAAGCAGCGTAGTGAGCGTAATGGAGAGTAGTAAAAATTTCATAGCCTTTAGCAGATAGATTGGTTTACTTACCCAGTAAGTCGCACAAACCTGATAATCTGCGAACACGCCTGCCATTGCCATTGTGTGAGTGGTACGTTTACTGCGTGAATAGCCCGATTTGGTATGTGGTTGAGCCAACGGCATATTTTCAGCCATCGTAACCACTTACGCACTAAATCGACCGCTTGCTCAATAGAGCGACTGTTGGCCCCTCAAGACGCTAATCGGTCTATGCAAATGCCTAATTTCCATCCCGGTAGAAGCTCCCTGACCGACACGAAGCAATGATGGCCGAAAACACTACGCACACCCGCACCTTTCGTACTCGCTTCGTGCTGCTGCCGGCCTGGTGGGTTAGCTGTGGGGTGGGGTTGCTCCTGTTTGTTTCAGCAATGACCCTCGCTCAGTCGCCCGACCCTGTCCGGCTCAACGGCACCCCAGTCTGGACCACGCCCCAGTCCATTGCCGGCCAAACCCTGTTTTACAAAGACACGGTTGGGCTTCCGTTTGCAGCTATCCGACAACAACAGTTCAGGCCATTCGCGCAAAAGCCGTTTGAGGTCGTCATTCCGTCGAAGCAGTCGTCTATCGTGACGTGGCTGGCTTTTCGGGTGCAGAATACCAATACCCGTCAGGTGGCCGATTGCCTGCTTAGCGTTGGCCGGCAGGGGCGTATCGAACTGTTTTCGGAGCGGGGGCAACTGCTGCAACGCACTGGTACGTATCTCATGCCTTATAATGTGGAGGACTGGCAACCCATCCGGCTGCGGGTGCCACCGGACCAAACCCGTGCTTTTTACGTGAAAGTGACCAACTTAGTCCGGGTTGTTGACCCCATTGTAGCGGTTCTGCATACCCCCGCAAGCCTGAGAAGCTGGTTTGCCAATACCAGCTACCTCACACGCTGGCTCTTTCTGGGGCTGGCTATGGTGGCGGCTTCACTTCTGGTTATGAGCCTGTTTGCGTTTTCGCAGTATGCTTTCAATCGTGATAGGGTGTTTCTGTATTACGCGCTGTTCTGTTTCGTTGTTTCGTTCTATGTCGTCTGGAACATGAACTTCCGGCTGGGGCTGGGTTTGCCGTTTCAGATGCACTCTACCAGTCGGAGCTTCACGTTTATTCTGGCTTTTTTCTATACGCTGTTCATCAGCCACTTCATCGACCTGCCCGTTCATTTCCCCAAAACGTGGCGGGTATTACAGGTGTTTCTGGTCGTGTTTGTGGTGCAGGAAGCCCTGACTACTTACGAATATTTCTACGGGTTGCTTTTTCATTCCAACTGGCCTTACCTCCGGCAGGAACTTACCTTCCTGCTGGCGGGTGTTGTGCTATTTATCACCCTGTTGCGGAGTAAAAGTCCGTTTCGGGGGTATTTGATGCTGGGCATGGGCAGTCTCTGGGGGGTGGCGTACTTTCATACCTTTCTGGATGTACGGGTGCAGGGCGGCAATCCGTCATTGCTGATTTTTATCAACTATACGCCCCTCTTTTTTGGGCTGGGAGCCGTTATCGAAAACTTCTTTTTCCTGCTGGCCCTGGCCTACCGAAACCGGCTGGTGGAGGTCGAAAAAAACCAGATGCAGGTCCGGTACACCAATGAACTGGAAGTGGAACTCGCCCGCCGAACCCAGGAAATTGAAACCCAGAACAAACTTCTCGAAGCCCAGCGGATTCAGCAAATTGAAACTGAGTTTGAACAGAAACTGGCCGATAGCGAGATGACCGCTCTGCGGGCGCAGATGAACCCGCACTTCATTTTCAACTGCCTAAACTCCATCAAACTCTACACGCTCCAGAACGATACCGACCGCGCTTCGGACTACCTCAGCAAATTTGCCCGGCTCATTCGGTTGGTGCTGGAAAACTCCCGTGCCGAGCGCGTTACGCTCCACAATGAACTCGAAGCCCTGCGGTTGTACAGCGACCTGGAAGCCATGCGGTTCAAACACAAAGTGACGATTTACATCCGAATTGCCCCCGACATCGACCCGCACTTCGTTACCATTCCGCCCCTGTTGTTGCAGCCCTACGTCGAAAATGCCATCTGGCACGGCCTGATGCACAAACCCGAAGGCGGCACCGTGACGGTTGACGTGAGCCAGCCCACCGACCACCAACTGCATATCGAGATTGCCGACGATGGCATTGGCCGAGAGCAGGCGGCTGAACTCAAAAGCAAATCGGCAAGTAGTCATAAATCGTTCGGGATGCAGGCCACCGCCGACCGCATACGGATGATTAATGAGCTGTATAAGGTAAGAAATCAGGCTCAGGTACTCGATTTGGTTGCCCCCGACGGCGAACCCCTCGGCACAAAAGTTTTACTGACCATACCACTATGAACAACTTGTCAATCATCCGGCAACGAAGCCGCATTCTGATTGTCCTGTGGGGGTTGCTGGGCCTGTCGGTGGGCTGGGCGCAGCAACCGCTGTTGGTACCGGGGCATCTGTCCGCGCCTACTGTTCCGCTGGCGGGGTATACCTATTCGTACGAAGACCTGTCGGGCGATACGCTCCCGCTGGTGGTTATCCAGAAACAGCCGTTTGTGCCGTATCACTATACCATTGAGGATAAAGCCCGCATATTTCCGCACCCGCTCATTATACACTGGCTGCGCTTCCGGCTCCAAAACACGCACCCCACCGATACGCTTCGGTGCGTATTCAACACAGGAATGAACGCCAATCTGAAAATCTGGGCCGACGGGCAGTTAGTGGCTACGCGGGGGGAAATGATACGCCCCTATTCGTCGCCGGTGGGGCGGGCGGCTCAGCTGCTGGTGCTGCCGCCCAATACGGGCCATACCTACTACGTGCGGCAATTAGACCGGGTGCGGCTCACCGATCCATTACCGCCCGTGCTGCAAACTGAGTACGAACATGTGCTGGTGAGTTACATGCGGGCGGGGCTGGCGTTGCCACTGCTGGCCTCGCTCTGTTTCATTATCGGCTTTTTGTTTTTCGTGAGCCTCTTTGCCGCCTACCAGTTCTATTTGCTGCGCGACCGGGCGTTTTTATATTATGCCCTCTACGCCTTTTTGGGGGCCATGCCAGTGCTGGTGATGGTCAACTTTCGGTTTGGGCTTGGCCTGCCGCTGTTTCCGATGGCGTTTGGGTTGCGGGCCGAGCATTTTTCGCCCGTTGTGATGCTGTGCTACGGCCTGTTCATATCCCGGCTCATCGACCTTAAAAATACCGATCTCCGGCTTTGGCGCGTCGTAAAAGCCTTGCTTTGGGTGCTGGCCGGGTTAAGCGTGATGATGGAATTTCAGATTCTGACCGGGCGGCTGCTGTTTTCTGATAACCGAGTCTATATCTACGAAGGCTTGCCGGGCTGGTTGCTCGTCATGGCGTTGTTCGTGGCCGTGTGGCGCAGCAAAACTCCCTTGAAGCCTTACTTGCTGCTGGGCATTGGCGGTCTGGCGGTCTTGTTCTTTTTTCCGTCGGTCAGTACGCTGTATTTCGATAAGTTGCTACCGATGCGGATGGACCTGTTTCTCAACTATCCGCCATTTTTCATGGCCCTCGGCCTGGGCTTCGACGCGCTCTGTTTCGCCTTCGCGCTGGCCTATCGGAGCCGCCTGACCGAACTGGAAAAGGCCCAGTTACAGATTCAATACACCCACGAACTGGAAGCAGAACTGAACCGCCGAACCGGAGAAATCGAAACCCAGAGCCGCCTGCTCGAACAGCAGCATCTGCAACAGGCCCAGGACGTGTTTGACCGGCGCGTCGCCGAAACCGAAATGACCGCCCTGCGCTCGCAGATGAACCCGCACTTCATTTTCAACTGCCTTAATTCCATTAAACTCTACGCCACCCAGAACGATGCCGAAAAAGCCTCCGATTACCTGTCCAAATTCTCCCGGCTGATTCGGTTAGTGCTTGAAAATTCGCGTTCTGAGCGGGTGACATTACAAAACGAATTGGACACCCTGCGGCTTTATCTGGAGATGGAAGCCATGCGATTCAAGGAAAAACTTAGCTTTCAGATTCGCGTTGAACCCGGTATCGACGCGCAGTTTCTGGAACTACCCCCCCTACTGTTGCAGCCCTACGTCGAAAACGCCATCTGGCACGGGCTGATGCACCAGCCAGAAGGCGGCACGGTAATGATACAGGTAGTTCAGGCGCAGTACAACTGTATCAGCATCACCATCTCCGACGATGGCGTGGGCCGGGCGCGGGCGGCTGAACTCAAAAGCAAATCGGCCAACAATCGGAAGTCGTTCGGCATGAAGCTAACCTCCGACCGTATCGCGCTGATCAACCAGTTATACCAGACTCAAACCTCGGTGGTCATTCACGACCTGGTAACTGCCGACGGGCTGGCCGGAGGAACCGAAGTAGTCCTAACTATACCCGTATGAAAACGCTGTGCCTGTATTCCTCGATTATGAGTTTGCTATGGCTGGCCGATGCCACACAGGCGGGTGCACAGTCGCCGGGTGAACTGCTCAATATCCAGGACTACCGGGCGGGCAATACGATGGCCGAAGCATCCGGTTCTTCATTGGTGCAGGACATTATGCAGGACCGGCGCGGGTTTATGTGGTTTGCCACCACCAAAGGGCTGATTCGACACGATGGCGTGAACTACCGGCATTATTATCATCACCCCGGCCAGCCGTATTCATTGGCGGGTAACAGTGTAAAAGAAATCCGCGAAACGCCCGCCGGTGATTTTTATCTGGCTCTGAACGACGCGGGCCTGAGCTATTTCCGTCCCAACGCGCCCGAATCCGAAGCGTTTACCAACTACACTCACGACCCCAAAAACTCCCGCTCTATTCCGACCAATGTACTTTATGCCCTCGACATTGACCGGGCGGGCATAGTTTGGATGGGCGGCCAAAACAGCGGGCTGATTCGCTTTGACCCGCACACCCAGCAGTTTAGCATCTTTCGCTGGCCAATGGCTTACAATGAAGACCTCGAAACCTCCGTGCATGACCTCCTCGCCGACCCCGACGGTAGCATATGGATTGGTACCAGCAGCGCGGGGTTGCTGCACTTCCAACCCAAAACCGGAACGTTCGACGCCATTGCGCTACGCCCGCTGATCCCGGTTAGTTATGCCGGAAGTAATTCAACGGGCAGTATGTGCATAGATAAAACGGGGCAAACGCTGTGGTTTGCGTCGATACCGCTGGGGCCGTGCCAACTCGACAGACGAACCGGTAAGGTCAGCCCCATTACGAACCCGGCATCCGGCCAGACGCAAACGCTCTTTAAGTGTCCGATGAGTACGAAACAGGACAAAGCCGGTACCGTCTGGATAACCGACCAACGTTACGGACTGTACAGCTACAATACCCAAACCCAACTACTAACCCACATTTCATTAATTGGTACCAATGACCCCACCTATTTCGAGACCGCTTACCTCGATCCAACGCAGACGCTTTGGCTTGCTTCGGGTAAAGGAGTTGTACGCTACAAGCAGGCCGCTATGCAGGTAATACAGTCCTATCCGATTCAGAACCGGGCGGGCCGGACTGTGCCGGGTGTGCGGCAGGCGGAGCAGGACGGACACGGAAACTACTGGCTCGAACTGCCCGATGCCCTGGCCCGCTACGATACCGTACAGCGGGCTATTGTTGAAACCATTCCGTACCCGTCCGCACTAAAACAGGCCGATTTAAACCGAATGCAGGTACTGGGCCAACAAGTATTTGTGCATTCCAGTACCGGGCTTTTTATACTTAACCAGGCCAGTCGGCACATTGAATCACTGTCTCGGCGCAGTACGGGCAACGCACTTGGCTCTACCATTGATTTGTTTCCCGATACCATTGCCGGAAAACCCCTGCTTTGGATTGGCACGTTTAGGCGCGGCCTGATGCGCTACTGGCCGCAGGATGACAAGCTCGAATCGGTGCCGTTGGGCAACGGTGCCGGGCAGGTGCAGGAAGTGAAAACCATCTGTCAGGACCGCCAAAAAATCATCTGGATAGCTACTGACGGGCAGGGTCTGGTTCGGCTCGACGATAAACAAACAGGGCGGTCTACGCAGTTTCTGGCCCGCCCCAACGACCCAGCCGCCCTGCCCGATAATGAACTCATGGACGTACTGGAAGACCACAGCGGGCAGGTTTGGGTGGCCACGCTGACGCACGGACTAGTGCGGGTCAATCAGCAACAGGGTCGGGTTTCGTTCACCACTTTTGCCGATTTTCCCGATGGCCCTCCGAGTCGTATTTTTTCGTTTTTTGAAGATGCCCGTCACCTGTTCTGGGTTACTACCGGCGATGGCCTGTATCTATTCAATCCTGCTTCGGGCCGCTTTCTGAAACATCAGGCTACCGACCAACTGCTGTTTCCGCACGACCACGAGGAGATGAGCCACTCGCCCGACGGCTATCCGCTAACGGTTGTCAACAATACCATTCTGAAAGGCAGCGACGCGGGTAATCTGTTCGACGCGCCTGATAACCCACTCCTGCACCTGACCGATTTCCGTATTTTTAACCAGAGCCACCCCGAACTCCTCACCAATTCAATTGCTGTTCAGCTTTTGCCCGACCAGAACGGGTTCAGTATTGCCTTTGCCGCGCCCTGGTTTCAGCACCCCGAACAGATTCGGTACCGCTACCGGCTGGTGGGTTTCGACCGGGGCTGGACAGAAGCCGACCGGCAGCGCGAAGCCTTTTATACCAACATACCCCACGGAAATTACACGTTTCAGGTACAGGCCAGTTGGGACGGTACAGCCCGGTTTACCCAAACCCGGTCATTGCCCATCACGGTCTTGCCGGAGTTCTGGGAAACAACCGGATTTCGGCTGTTGGTCGGGCTGTTGCTGGGGCTGCTGGGCTGGGCCGTTTGGTCATACCGGCA
The DNA here is from genome assembly GCA_014377625.1 of Spirosoma sp. GTDB lineage: Bacteria > Bacteroidota > Bacteroidia > Cytophagales > Spirosomataceae > Spirosoma. Next base: position 25,811 of record JACMPG010000073.1, on the reverse strand, counting down.
GCGCGAAACCTACCTGAAAACCAACCTGAAACTGGCGCAGGCCGAAAAGCAACAGCGCGAAACCGAACTCCGCGAGCAGGATGCCATTTTCCAACGTCGGCTGGCCGAGACCGAAATGACGGCCCTGCGCTCGCAGATGAACCCCCACTTTATTTTCAACTGCCTCAACTCGGTGAAACTCTATACCCTCCAGAACGACACCGACCGGGCTGCCGATTACCTCACCAAGTTTGCCCGGCTGATCCGGCTGGTGCTGGAAAACTCGAAAGCCGAGCGCGTGACACTGCAAAACGAACTCGAAGCCCTGCAACTCTACATCGAACTGGAAGCCATGCGCTTCAAGCAGAAAGTTCAGTTTTTGATTGAGGTCAGTCCGGCGGTTGATGTGCAGTTTACCACCATTCCGCCCCTGCTCATTCAGCCCTATGTCGAAAACGCGATCTGGCATGGACTCATGCACAAGCCGGACGGTGGCACTATTACCATTTTGGTTAATCAGCCATCAGACGATTGTCTGACCGTAGTCATTACCGACGATGGCGTAGGGCGGGCGCGGGCGGCTCAACTCAAAAGTAAATCGGCTAATCAGGCAAAATCGTTCGGCATGAAAATGACCTCCGACCGTATTTCGCTCATCAACCACCATTACGATACCCAAACCGCCGTCCGCGTCCGCGATTTAGTCGATGCAGGCGGCAGGCCATCAGGCACCGAAGTAGTTTTACACATACCTGTTTAATTGTGAACGAGTGAGTTGTGAATGAGTGAATACCTCCGGCATCAGTACACCTGTGTCAGTAACTATTCACTCATTCACTCATTCGCCGATTCGCTCATTGACTTATGCGTACCATTATCATCGACGACGAACCCGATAACGTTAAACTCCTGACGCTGCAACTCAACCGGCACTGCCCGCAGGTGGAGGTGGTGGGGAAGCATACCAGCAGCCTCGACGGGCTGAATGCCATTCAGACGCTGCATCCAGCTCTGGTTTTTCTGGATATTGAAATGCCGCAGATGAACGGGTTTCAGTTGCTGGAAAGGCTGGGCAGCATTCCGTTTCAATTGATTTTTGTGACGGCCTACGACCAGTATGCCGTGCGGGCATTTCGGTTTTCGGCCCTCGATTACCTGCTCAAACCCGTTGATACCGTCGATTTGATTGCGGCTGTGAAACGGGCCGAAACCGCCACGCAAATCCAGCCGCAGCAACTCGACATCATGCGGCAATACTACGCCCCCGGACAAACCGATGTAGGGCCAACCCGTACCACTATTGCCCGCCGAATGGCTCTGCCCCACGCCAGCGGCATGGTGTTCGTGGAAACCAGCAAGATTGTGTATTGCGAAGCCGACAGCAACTACACCCGTTTCCACCTGTCCGGCGGTGAAGTGTATATGGTGGCCAAAACGCTGGGCGACGTGCAGGAGGTGCTTGAAGCGGGCGATTTTGTGCGCGTTCACCGGCAGTACATCGTCAACCTCAGCCACATTCAGAAACTCGTGAAGGGCGAAGGCACGTACCTGCTCATGACCAACGGTACGAGTATTCCCGTAGCCCGCCAGCAAAAAGACCGGCTCATGGAGCGGTTCGGGTTGTTTTAAAACCTACGCTGTTTCTGCCTATCTTTGAGTAATCACTCAGCCAGCCACTATGATAACGGCAATCCCGACCCCCACACGCGCCCTGCCCACCAACCTCCAGACCGTCGATGAATTTGAGCAGTGGCAGCAGCAGCCCGGCAACGACGGTAATTTCGAGTTTGTCCGGGGTCAGGTCATTCCTAAATCCATGAAACAAAACGAATTAGACATGGCCGACTTCCTGGCTCGGCGGTTTACAAAAACGGTTTCCTATCAGCAAGATCACGTGTTGTATCCCGAACTGGACTCGTATGTAGATGGTACGCGAAAGCGGATTCCTGATCTAACCTATTTTACCGCCGAACAGCGGCAGGCCATCCGGCGCGGTGAGCGTGTGAATACGCTGTTTGCTATTGAAATCCTGTCAGACTCTGAAAGCCATCAGGATGTGCTGGACAAGATTCAGGACTGCTTTGATGGGGGCGCGCAGTTGGTCTGGTACGTCGTTCCGCTGCGTCAGAAGATTTACGCCTACACATCGCCCGATAAGTCAACGGTTTTTAAAGGGCAACAAACCATTACGGCCTCGCCGGTTGTGCCGGAGTTCAGTTTCACCGTAGCGAACCTGTTTGCTGCATAAAAAAAGCGCGGCCCCAATTTTGGTAGAGCCGCGCCATGTCTGAACCAGGGTTTTGACAGAATTAGAAAGAATAATCAAGATTTCTCTATCCTGTAAATCAGATAAATCCTGTTAAAATCCCGGTTCAGATGTTTTTAATACCGGTACATCTCCGATTTGAACGGACCGTCCATTGATACGCCAATGTAGTCGGCCTGCTCCTGCTCGATGGGTTCCAATTTGGCACCTACGTGGGCCAAGTGCATAGCGGCTACTTTTTCGTCAAGCTTCTTGGGCAAGACATATACCTTGTTCTCGTACTTGTCTGAGTTGGCCCACAGTTCGAGCTGCGCCAGCGTCTGGTTGGCAAACGAGCACGACATCACGAACGAGGGGTGGCCCATGGCGCAGCCGAGGTTTACCAGACGACCTTCGGCCAGCACGATGATTTCCTTACCGTCGATCTCGTACATATCCACCTGCGGCTTAATCTGACTCTTGGTGCTGCCGTACGCTTTGTTCAGCCATGCCATGTCAATTTCGTTGTCGAAGTGGCCGATGTTGCAGACTACTGCCTTGTCTTTCATCAGGCGGAAGTGCCGCTCTTTGATGATGTTCAGGTTGCCGGTGGCCGTTACAAAGATGTTGGCACGGAGAGCGGCCTCGTCCATCGGTAATACCTCATAGCCATCCATAGCGGCCTGGAGTGCGCAGATCGGATCAATTTCCGTGACCAGTACCCGAACGCCCACACCCCGCAGTGACTCGGCTGAGCCTTTGCCTACGTCGCCATAACCGGCTACAACGGCCACTTTACCGGCCATCATCAAATCCGTCGCGCGACGGATGGCATCCACCAGCGACTCACGGCAACCGTATTTGTTGTCGAATTTCGACTTCGTTACCGAGTCGTTTACGTTGATGGCGGGCAGATGGAGCGTACCGTTTTTCATGCGCTCATACAGCCGGTGAACACCCGTCGTGGTCTCTTCCGACAAGCCTTTGATGTGCTGAATCAGTTCGGGATATTCGTCAAACACCATGTTCGTCAGATCGCCACCATCGTCCAGAATCATGTTGAGCGGCTGGCGGTCTTCGCCGAAGAACAACGTTTGCTCGATGCACCAGTTGAATTCCTCTTCGGTCATCCCTTTCCAGGCATATACCGGAATGCCGGCGGCAGCAATGGCAGCAGCGGCATGATCCTGCGTCGAGAAAATGTTACATGACGACCACGTAACGTCGGCACCCAGTTCAACGAGGGTTTCGATGAGTACGGCGGTCTGAATGGTCATGTGCAGGCAACCCGCAACGCGAGCACCCTTGAGCGGCTGCGACGGGCCAAATTCTTCGCGAAGAGCCATCAGGCCGGGCATTTCGGCTTCGGCCAGTTTAATTTCCTTCCGGCCCCAGTCGGCCAGGGCGATGTCTTTAACCTTGTACGGAACGTAGGTTGACGTTTGCATTTTATAGTTACCAGTTATCAGTTAGCAGTAATCAGTTTTCTGGAGGTACGCTAACTGGGGTGAATTCCTTGGAAAGTACAAAATTAAGGGCTGTGGGTCAGAAACGCTAACCGTTCACTATGTTCGTTTACAAACCGCTTGTAAATTCTGTTTTTATGGACTTAAGTGCGGTGCTGTAGCGGCTGACAAGTGCCAACTGTTTTTCGTACTTTTGCTCTACTATCACAATCCGACACGTCTCTTGAAAGAATACGGAAGCAGTATCCAGAAATTAGTCGACAACATCGTCAACATCGAGGAAGGCGAAAAGCGAACCCGCTACGCCCATATCCTGATTGAACTGATGCGGCAAATTCATCCCAATATGAAAGACGGGCAGGACTACTACAATAAACTGTGGGATGACCTGTACATCATGTCCGGCTTCCAGCTCCACGTCGACAGCCCGTACCCGCCCCCGTCCGAAGAGTCGCTGGGTAAAAAGCCCAAGACCGTTCCCTACAATACGCACCGCTTGAAATTCAAGCACTTCGGCCAGAACATCAACCTGCTGATTGCTAAGGCAGCCGCCCTCGAAGTGGGCGACGAACGGCGGGCGTTTGTGTCGTACCTGGTGCGGCAGATGCGGGATTTTTACAAGATATGGAACAAAGAAGCCGTGGAGGATGAGACGATTTACGAAAGCATCGTTGAGATCTCGAACGGTAAATTGATCGAGGACATCAAGCTCATCCGGGCCGAGGGGCTGGTCGAGTCCACCCCCCGCGAACGTACCGGCGACACCGTGCAGCCGCAGCGCATCACCAACGTAAGCACCCTGAACCTGCGCAACAACCGTACCCCCCGTGAGGGCAACACACAGCGTGGCAACAACAACCGGAATCAGGGCCGTAACAGTGGTGGTCGTCCGTCCGGTAACGGCAATCGTGACGGTAATCAGGGCAATAACCGTAATAACAACGCCCCCCGCCGGAGACGGTAATCTTTTAGTCATGAATTATGAGTTATGAATTATGACGGCCATTCTTGGGTGGCTGGCTGGTGATTGAACTTATAATTCATAACTCACAATCCATAACTCAAAAGAATGGCTTCTTTTCAAATTACGGGGGGGCGATCCCTCAAGGGTGAACTTATTCCGCAGGGTGCCAAAAACGAGGCCCTGCAAATTTTGTGCGCGGTGCTGCTCACCAAAGAACCCGTCACAATTCATAACATTCCGGGTATCCGCGACGTAAATCAGCTCATCGACCTGCTGGGCGATCTGGGCGTGTGGGTTACGAAAGTTGGCGAAGGCTCGTACCGATTCCAGGCCAGTGACGTAAATCTCGACTACCTCGAAACCGACGCGTACAAGCGCAAAGCGGCTGCTCTGCGTGGTTCGGTTATGCTGCTCGGACCGATGCTGGCCCGCTTCAAAAAAGGCCGCATCCCGCGCCCCGGTGGCGACAAAATTGGCCGTCGGCGACTGGACACGCACTTTCTGGGTTTCGAGAAACTGGGTGCGCAGTTCAACTACGATGCCAACGACGGAGGCTATTACCAGGTTGATGCCAGCAACCTGCGCGGGGCGTACATGCTGCTGGACGAAGCCTCCGTAACGGGAACGGCCAATGTGCTGATGGCCGCTGTCATGGCCGAAGGCACGACCACGATTTACAATGCCGCCTGCGAACCGTATTTGCAGCAACTTAGCAAGATGCTGAACCGGATGGGTGCTAAAATCAGCGGTATCGGTTCCAACCTGCTTACGGTCGAGGGCGTATCGGAACTGAGCGGTACCGAACACACGATGCTGCCCGACATGATCGAGATTGGCTCGTTCATTGGCATGGCTGCCATGACGCAGTCAGAGATTACAATCAAAAACTGCCAGATTCCGCAGTTGGGCGTTATCCCCGATCAGTTTAAACGGCTGGGTATTCAGATGGAGTTTCGGGGCGATGATATTTTCATTCCGGCGCAGGAGCGTTACCAGATCGAAAGCTTTCTGGATGGCGGCATGATGACCATTGCCGACGCGCCCTGGCCCGGCTTCACCCCCGATTTGCTCAGTATTGTACTGGTTACGGCGGTACAGGCGCAGGGGACGCTGCTCATTCACCAGAAAATGTTCGAGAGCCGGTTGTTTTTTGTTGATAAACTCATCGATATGGGGGCGCAGATTATCCTGTGCGACCCGCACCGCGCTACGGTGGTGGGCCTGAACCGACAAATTCCGCTCAAAGGCATTCGGATGTCGTCGCCGGATATTCGGGCGGGGGTGGCGTTGCTCATTGCGGCTATGTCGGCGAAGGGGACGAGTATCATTGACAATATCGAGCAGATTGACCGGGGTTATCAGTACATCGACACCCGCCTGAACGCCATCGGAGCCGAGATAATCCGGTTGTGAGTTAAACTATTTCGCTGAGGTTTAGTCTGATAAACAACAAACCAAATCGCTTTACACCCATGACGTATATACACACAACACTCCTGCACCGTACCGTTTTAATGGCCGCCAGCGTCCTGACAGTCGGTATCATGGCTGCCTGCGCGCAATCAAAGCCTATGATGAGTACGACTACCGGTTCCAAACCTGTCATGGGTACCGGTGCCGCCCGTGCCGTTGCCGAATCTGACACATCGAAAACTGTGTTGTTGGAGCCGTTACAGGCTATGGTTTTGAAAATACAGCGGTTGCAGTCCACCGGCGACGCCGACTTCGATTACGCATTTCAGGCTAAGGTATATAACGAAGGGATCCAGAATTTTCTGACCAAAGAAGTGCAGAATGGTAAAGACTCCCTGCTGAAGCAGATGGCGCAAACTATGCTGACAACGGCAAAAGCCGAAGAATCGACCATTAACGATATTCTGCGCCAGCTCAAACCATCACGCCCAAACCAGGCGTTTATGCAGCAGCAAAAGAAGAATATCGACGCCATGAACACGCAGCTTCAACAGGCCAGCACGGGTGATTCACTGGGTAGTGATATCGACAAAAATTTCAAAATGCTGCTGGTCGATCAGCGTAAGGCTGCCCTGGATCTGACAACAACGTACCTGCAATACGGTCGGAGCACCAGTCTTAAGGCATACGCCGAACAGTTTTCCGGGAAAATAAAGGAGGAGATGGCCAAAGTGAAAGGTATGACTGAATAATCGCTGAACCCACTCAACAAAAAAGGTTGCTCATTGCGGGCAACCTTTTTTGTTGGCTAATAAACCTGTTTGCGTTAGAGAAAATGGGTGCCGGCTATTACTACACGCTTTGCATGGTACTGAGCTTTCGGTAAAACCCTTCATCCAGCAAGAGCAATTCGTTGTGCCGGCCACGCTCTACGATGCGCCCCTGATTAACAACCAGAATCTCGTCGGCGTGCTGGATGGTGCTGAGCCGGTGGGCAATTACGAGGGTAGTGCGGTTAGCCATGAGTCGTGTCAGAGCTTCCTGTACGAGTTTTTCCGATTCGGTATCCAGGGCCGACGTAGCTTCGTCCAGAATCAGAATGGGCGGATTTTTCAGGATAGCGCGGGCAATGCTGATGCGTTGCCGCTGTCCGCCACTGAGCTTGCCGCCCCGGTCGCCAATGACGGTCTGGTAGCCCTGCGGCTGGGCCATAATAAAGTCGTGGGCGTTGGCAATGCGGGCGGCTTCTATCACGTCGGCTTCTGACGCGGGTGTACCAAAGGCGATGTTATTGAAAATGGTGTCGTTGAACAGAATACTCTCCTGAGTTACAATACCCATCTGCCCCCGCAGCGATGCCAGTGTACAGTCGCGTAAATCCACGCCGTCGATCAGGATTTCGCCCGCGGTGGGGTCGTAAAAGCGCGGAATCAGATCAGCAATGGTCGATTTGCCCCCGCCAGACGCCCCCACGAGGGCAATGGTTTTGCCTTTCTTCAGGTCGAAGCTTAGGTTGCGCAGTACAGGCGTATCGGCCTGGTAGAAAAAGGATACGTTACGCACCGAAATCCGGTCCTGAAAGCCACCGAGCGTCACGGCATTGGGTTTATCCCGCACCAGCGGCTCGGTATCGATCAGTTCCAGCACCCGCTGCCCCGATGCCAGCCCCCGCTGCGAGCCGCTGAAGGCGTTGCTGATGTCTTTGGCCGGGCGCGTCACCTGCGAAAAAATGGCGATGTAGGCAATGAATTCAGCCGCCGTCAAATCGGACTGCCCGCTTAGCACCAGCGACCCCCCATAAAACAGAATACCCGCCACTACGGCCACGCCCATCACTTCCGAGAACGGTGAAGCCAGTTCGCGCCGGTTGGCCAGGGAGCGGATAGCCCGCCGGTATCCTTCGTTCTCAACGCGGAATTTTTCGAGCATGAACCCCTCGGCTACAAAACCCTTGACCACCCGCATACCGCCAAAGGTCTCGTCCAGTAAACTAACCAGACTGCTCAGCCGCTGCTGCCCGTCCTGCGCGTCGCGCTTCATCCGCCGAACGAGTGTGGCAATGAATAGGCCCGAAATTGGAATGACCACAATGGCAAACAGCGTCAGCTTGACCGAAATGCTAAGTAGCGCAATAATGTAGCCGATGAGCAGAAATACCTCTTTAGAAGCCGCCGAGAGCGTATTGGCAATGGAGTTTTCAACCTCCTGCACGTCGGTAGTGGTGCGCGAGATGAGGTTTCCTTTGCGTTCGTTGGAGAAGAAGCCGAGGTGAAGATTGAGTGCTTTTGTAAATACTGCTTCGCGCAGACTGGCCACCATCCGGGCCTTGAACGACTCCAGTTGCCGCACCGAGAGGTATTTGAATACATTGCTCAGCAACACCGACAAGACAATGACCACGCACACAAACTGCAACGCCCCCGCTTTGCCGTACTGCTGAAATACCTGCGCGAAGTAATACCGGAAAAACTCTACCGGCCCCGCCGACAGGGCGGGCGCGGGCTGACTCAGAAACCGCTGCATCTGGGCCGGATCGACTTTATCGAACAAAATGCTGAGCAGCGGAATGAGCAGCGTAAAGTTCAGTACGCCAAATACCGACGCCACCAGCGAAGTCAGCACAAAGGGCGTCAGAAAGCGACCCAGCGGTCGGGCAAAAGACAGTAATCGGTAATAGGTTTGCATACGAATGGCAAAGGTACAGAGGGGCCGGTTGTTGCCGGTCTATTTCTGCGTAACGTCCGCCCCCGCCGATTCGTTAACTTGCGGGCTGATTTGCCGAAGCCAGTTGTTGCTGACGCATACCGAGACGCAAAGGGTTGCGTTTGTACGACACTATTCCTCCAGATTGAAATTATGTTCGTTGACGCCATTGATCGCGTTGATCCGTTTACCCGCCCGCTGCATTCCATTGTTCGACTGTATGGTCACGACGAGATAGTACCAGGCAGTGCCACGCTTTTTTTTGTGAATGAAGACGGGTGTGCCATTACCTGCAAACACGTAGCCGAACTTGTGACCCAGGCCGACGGTATCTACCAGAATTTCCTGAATTTTCAGGGTGAACGCCGGGCGGTTCTGCGTGAAAAAGACGCGGCCCACCGAATCAATAAACTCGAAGAACGTTTCAAACTCCGGGTCGATACGCTCATTCGGGTGCGTAACAGTTTTGTAAGCTGCGTTGATTCGTTTCGTGAAGTGACTATCGACATGCATCCCACACAGGACCTGGCCATTTTGCGCTTCAAAGGCTACAACCGCCCGCTGTATCATGGCTGCGCTACGTTCCTGCGCGATACCAGCCGCGTAAAGCCGGGCCGGAGCCTTTGCCGGCTCGGCTACCCTTTTCCGGAGTTTACCAACTATCGCTACAACAACAATACCGACGATATCGAATGGACTACCGAAGGCCGCATCACGACGCCCCGCTTCCCCATCGACGGTATTATCACGCGGCTGTTGAACGATAGCAGTGGCATCATGGGCATTGAGATGAGTACGCCCGGTTTGCGGGGGCAGAGTGGCGGGCCAGTGTTTGATACCAATGGACTGATTTACGGGATGCAGTCGGCCACGCGGCACCTGCACCTCGGTTTCGACATTGAGAACCGCGACGTAATGGTGAACAACCGCCGGACTAAAGTATCCAACTACCCATTTCTGAATGTTGGTCAGTGTGTACACGTCGATATAATTAAAGCGTTTCTGCGTGAGCGGAACGTAAAGTTTTACGAAGGCTAAGTCGTATGTAACTTTGCCAAACCTACACTTTATGATACTCATCGTTGACGATAGACCGGAGAATATTCTTCCGCTGAAAAAAATTCTGGAACTGCACCGCTTCGACGTCGATACGGCGGAGTCAGGAGAAGAAGCACTTAAAAAAATACTCAAGAATGACTACTCTGTCATTGTTCTTGATGTACAAATGCCCGGTATGGATGGCTTTGAAGTGGCCAGTACACTGGCCGGGTTTGGGCGCTCGCGCGATACGTCTATTATTTTTCTGTCGGCGGTTAATACGGATAAGCAGTTTATTACCAAAGGCTATACGGCAGGAGCAGCTGATTATCTGGTCAAACCCGTTGATCCCGATATTCTGGCGATGAAGGTCCGGACGTTCCAGAAACTCTACGAGCAACAGCAGGAACTCCGGGCGGTACAAGCCTCGCTGCAACAGGAAATTGAGGTCAGGAAACGGGTCGAAGCCGCCCTGGCCGAACGGGTGCAGGGTTTGCAGGCTGTACTGGCATCGTTGCCGCAGATGGCGTTTATGCTCACGCCCACCGGGCAGATCGAGTATGTGAACGAACACTGGTTCAACTACGCCCCCGATGCCCACACCATGCCCGAAATTCACCCCGACGACGATTTTTGGAGCTGTCTGGATAGTGCTTTTGAGGTTGGTAAAAAGTTTACCTGCGAAGTACGATTGCACGAGCTGGCCACCGGCAGCTGGTGCCATCATCTGGCCCGGATTGTGCCGGTCTATCAGCACGAAGTACTGATCCGCTGGATTGGTACCTTTACTGATATTCACGCGCAGAAAGAAGCCAACGAGGTGCTGGAAGAACAGGTGGCCGAACGTACCGCCGAGTTGATGCTCAAAAACGCCGAACTGGAACGGACCAACACGGAGCTGCAACAGTTTACCTGGGTGGTGTCGCACGATTTGAAAGAACCCCTGCGTAAAATTCAACTGCTCAATGACACGATTAAAGAGCGGTTTCTGCACGAAAATCCTGACGCGGTGTCTTACCTCGAACGCTCCATCCGGGCGTCGGCGCGGATGTCGGAACTGATCAAAGACCTGCTTTCTTTCGCGCAGCTATCGGCCCCCGAACCGTTCGAACCAACCGACCTGAACGCCCTGCTGACCGAACTGCTGCTGGATTATGATGAAAGTATTGCCCGCGCCAAAGCCATTGTTACCGTTGGCGACCTGCCCACGATTGATGCCATTCCGACCCGGTTGCGTCAGGTGTTTCAGAACCTGATTGGGAACGCGCTGAAGTTTGCCAAATTAACCGTACCACCCGTTATCACGATTCAGGCCGAACGCATTGCCACAAAAGAGATTGATGCCGGACCTGACCCCGACGGGCAGTTCTACCGCTTTGTGGTGGAAGACAACGGGATCGGCTTCGATGAGAAATTCCTGAGTCGCATCTTCGTTATTTTTCAGCGACTGCACAGCCAGTCAAGCTATGAAGGCACGGGTATTGGTCTGGCCATCGCCAAAAAAAATATCGACAAGCACCATGGTCTGATCACCGCCCGCAGCCACCCCGGCGACGGTGCCTCATTCATTATAGTGCTACCCGTTAAGCAAAGTATATAATGTATGCCAACCACTACTACTAACTCCGTTATCCGGCAATTACAGGCTGTTTTTACGCTCTCGACACTGCTGTTGCTCGTTAGTCTCGGGGCATCGTTTTACAGCATTCAGCAGTTGATCCGTAACTCAGAACTGGTAAATCATACTAACCAAGTGCTGATTGAAGCTGAGACGGTTATGTCTTTGATGAAAGATGCTGAAACCGGGCAGCGGGGCTATATCCTGACGCTCGATACGCGTTTTCTGCAACCCTATATCGGCAGCTACGAACGGGTGAACGCCAGCTACGGGCGGCTCCGTAAACTTACTGCCGATAACCCTAATCAGCAGGCCAGCCTGAATCAGGTCAAGACGTTGTTCGAGAATCGCTTTGTCCGGATGCAGGCGGTTCTGGATCAGCTGGAGAAAAATCGGATACTTAGGCTGGATACCAATAGGTTAGGGGCAGAGATGGTGCAGGGTAAGCAGATTATGATTGATCTGCGTGAGACCGTAGACCGCATTAAACTTCAGGAGAGTGGCCTGTTGGAGTCCCGGCTCCGGCAGCAGCAGTTCTATATTATTTACACGCCCTTACTACTGGTTATATCGGCCCTGATCTCAATGCTCATTACGGGCTTTACCTACGTTCGGATCAAGCGCGATCTGGACGAACGCCGGGAGCAGCAGCTTCACGACGATCAGCTTTACCGCGAAACCGCTATCCGTATCAACTCGATGGAAACTGTAACGCGACAGATTGCCGGTGGTAACTACGCCGTGCGCAGCCCCGACGATCAGGACGACGAGCTGGGTCGCATCTCAACCGCGCTGAATAAAATGGCCGTGTCGCTCGACGGAACCTTTGCTGATCTGGATAGCCGAAACTGGCTGCAAACCGGGGCTGCACAGATCAGCAATGCGATCCGGGGCGAAAAAAATATACACCAACTGGCCACCCGGCTGACCAATACTCTGGCTACGTATCTGGAGGCCTCGCTGGGTACGCTCTATATACTCGATGCTGACGGTACGTTTAAACTCACTGGAAGCTATGCCGCCCAGCGCGCGCCTGCTGTAATTGATGTAAACAGCGGACTGCTGGGAAAAGCCATTGAGCAGAAAAGGACAATCCTCATTCGCGACCTGCCTGCCGGCTACACCCGGGTCAGTTCGTCATTGGGCGATGCGCTGCCTACTACATTGCTGCTGACCCCGCTCGTGTATGACAGCATCTGCATTGGTGCTATCGAAATGGGCTTTCTGGCCGAACCCAACGCGCTGGCGCAGCAGTTCATCGAAGACAATCGCGAACCGATGGCCATTAGTATCAACGCGGCCCTGAATTATGGGCGGTTGCAAAACTTCCTCGAAGAGACGCAGGCGCAGTCGGAGGAGTTACAGGTGCAGCACGAAGAACTCGAAAACCTGAACGCCGAACTGGAAATGCAAACCCAGAAACTCCAGGCGTCGGATGAGGAACTGCGGGTACAGCAGGAAGAACTTCAGCAAACTAACGCCCAACTAGAAGAACGCGGGCTGCTACTGGAAGAACGCAACACCGACATTCAGCGTAAGGCCGACGAACTGGAACTGGCCACCCGCTACAAGTCGGAGTTTCTGGCCAATATGAGCCACGAACTGCGTACCCCGCTCAATTCCATTCTGCTGCTGAGCCGGTTACTGGCCGAAAACAACGAGCAAAACCTCACCGACGATCAGGTCGAATACGCTACCGTAATTCGCTCATCGGGCAATGGGCTGCTGGGCCTGATCGATGAGATTCTGGATCTTTCTCAGATTGAAGCCGGGCAGATGACGCTGGATGTAAAGCCGGTGCCGGTGGCTGACCTGGCCAGTGAGTTGCAGGGGTTGTTTGGCCTACTGGCGCAGGAGAAAGGGCTGGATTTCTCCATTCGGGTGGCTACCAACGTACCGCAAACGCTGGAGACCGACGCCATGCGTCTGGGCCAGATTCTGAAAAATCTGCTGTCCAACGCGCTCAAATTCACAGCATCCGGTTCGGTATCGCTCACCATCGACCACGATGATACGGGGTACTCTGGCTCATCCCTGCTTTGTTTTGCGGTCAGGGATACGGGCATTGGCATTGCGCCGGACAAACAGCCGCGGGTATTCGAGGCTTTTCAGCAGGCCGATGGCTCTACCAAGCGTAAGTACGGCGGCACCGGGCTGGGGCTGTCTATCAGCCGTGAGCTGGCCAAACTGCTCGGTGGCGAAATTACCGTGCAAAGCGAAGAAGGAGAGGGGAGTACCTTTACCCTGTTGCTGCCACCGTCAGGTAGTCAGGTCGGCTCTCCCGCCGAGACGCCAGCCGCCGGTCTGCTGCTGCCACCTGCCGTACCGCCCGCTGCACTGGTGCCTGCTAATGAAGCCGGTAAATACATCAGTGCAACCATACCCGAACCTGTTTCTGACGACCGTCATACTATTGCCGCTGTCGATAAAGTCATTCTGATCGTGGAAGATGATACGAACTTTGCCAAATCACTGCTCGATTATGCCCGTAACAAAGGCTACAAAGGCATTGTGGCGGTGCGGGGCGACGATGGCCCAAAACTGGCGGTTCAGTACCGGCCACTGGGTATCTTGCTCGACATTCAACTGCCCGTTATGAGCGGCTGGCAGGTTATGGATGCCCTGAAAGCCAACCCCCTCACGCGGCCCATTCCGGTGCATATGATGTCTTCGCACCGAATGAAAACCGAGAGCCGCATGAAGGGTGCCATTGCCTTTGTGGACAAGCCGATGGCCTTTGAGCAGATGCAGGAGGTTTTCAAAAAGATTGAACACGTACTGGCGCAGGATACTAAAAAAGTTCTCATCATTGAAGATAACCCCAAACATGCCCGCGCTCTGGCGTATTTTCTGGAGTCGTTCAACATCCACTCTGAACTTAAAAGCGATATTTTCGAAGGTGTTGACGGACTGAAAGAAAACGAAGTCGATTGCGTGATCTTAGACATGGGCGTTCCCGACGAGAAAGCCTACGCTACGCTCGAAGCGGTCAAGAAAAGCCCCGGTCTCGAAGACCTGCCCATCATTGTCTTCACCGGCAAAAGCCTGTCCATGCACGAAGAACTGAAGATCAAGAAATACGCCGATTCAATAATCGTTAAAACGGCTCATTCGTACCAGCGCATGCTCGACGAGGTATCGTTGTTTCTGCACATCGTGGACGAGAACCGGCAGAACACGGGCCACGGTCCCGCCCGCAAACTGGGCGCCCTCAACCAGGTGCTGGCAGGGAAAACCGTACTGGTGGCCGACGACGACGTTCGGAACATCTTTGCCCTTTCAAAAGCGCTGGAGCAGTACAACATGACCGTTATTCCGACTCTGGACGGTAAAGAAGCGCTGCAAAAACTGCGCGACAATCCGGCCATTGATCTTGTACTGCTCGACATGATGATGCCGCAGATGGATGGCTACGAAACGGCCCACGCCATTCGTGAACATTACCAGTGGAAGAACCTGCCCGTGATTGCGGTAACGGCCAAAGCCATGACCGGCGACCGTGACAAATGCATTCAGGCCGGAGCCTCCGACTACATCACCAAACCTGTTGACGTGGACCAGCTTATCTCGCTCCTGCGGGTGTGGCTGTATGACCGGGGTTAAGAAAAACCATGAACAGGAAACTCCTCATCATTGACGATGACGCCCGGAATATTTTCGCCCTCACGGCAGTACTCCGTGCCAGCGGTTTTACGTGCCACTCCTGCCAGAGTGCTACCGAAGCTCTTGATCTTCTGCGAACCAACGAGGTATTCGACGCTATTCTGATCGATATGATGATGCCCGATCTGGACGGTTACGACGCCATTCCCCGCATCCGCAACATTGACCGCTACTGTGATGCCACCATTATTGCTATTACGGCCCAGGCTATGCCCGGCGACCGGGAACGCTGTTTACAGGCGGGCGCTTCTGAATACGTTGCCAAACCGGTTGATGTAGACAAGTTGTTAGGGTTATTATGATACGTGACGACGAACTTGAACTGCTGCTGAACGATGTGCTGGATCGGTATGGGTACGACTTCATGAACTACAGCCGGGCGTCCCTGAAACGGCGCGTAAACCGACTCCTGACCATCGACAAGTTTCCGAGTTTTGCCGAACTGCGTTACCGGCTGCTGTCCCAACCTGACTACATAAAGCGGTTTGTGGAAGAGCTGACCGTGAACGTAACCGAAATGTTCCGCGACCCGGCCTTTTATCAGACCCTGCGCACCACTATTCTACCTACACTAACTGCCAAACCGTTTATCCGAATCTGGCACGCGGGTTGCTCTACCGGCGAAGAAGTGTTTTCAATGGCTATTATGCTGCGCGAAATGGGGTTGCTGCACAAGTCGCTGCTATATGCTACCGATCTAAGCCCCGGTGTGCTGGAAACCGCCCGAGCTGGTATTTTTCCACTGGCGCCTATGAAGCAGAATTCTGAAAACTACCGGCTGTCGGGCGGTACACAGGATTTTTCGGAGTATTATACGGCGCAGTACGGCTACGTGAAGTTTGACGCCAGCCTGGCCTCACGCATGGTTTTCTCGACCCACAACTTAGTTTCTGATGGGTCATTCAACGAGTTTGACCTGATTATGTGTCGTAACGTAATGATCTATTTTGATAAGCCGTTGCAGGAGCGTGTGCTGATACTCTTCGACAATAGTCTGGGACCACTTGGCTACCTCGTGTTGGGAACGAAAGAAACAATCCGGTTTTCGCCCATGCAGGGCCGGTACCGACAAATAGACAGCGAGAAGATATGGCGGAAAATAGCGGACTGAACCCCAAAACGGTAGTGGTCATTGGTGGCTCTACGGGCAGCATTGATGTGCTGCTACAGCTCCTGCCCGCTCTGCCCAACCCACTGACCTTCGCTATGGTCGTGGTAATTCACCGAAAAAACACCTCAGACTCGGCGTTGGCCAATTTGCTGGCCGTCCGTACCCACGTACCGGTACAGGAAGTAGAGGACAAAGACGTACTAACCGCCGGAACTATCTACCTGGCCCCCGCCGATTATCATTTGTTGCTGGAAAAAGACGGTACGTTCACTCTCGACTACTCCGGAAAAGTGCATTACAGTCGCCCATCTATCGACGTAACCTTCGAGTCTGTTGCCGATGTCTATGGTTCAGGCGTGACAGGCATCCTGCTTTCCGGTGCCAACGCCGACGGTACCGCCGGACTACAGGCCATTAGTCAGGCGGGAGGCACCACCATTGTACAGCACCCCGACACCGCCCAGGTGGCTTACATGCCCCAACAGGCTATACAAAACGTTCAGATAGACCACATACTGACTGCACCGGAAATAATTCAGTTTTTGAATAGTAGCCCGGACGTGCTGATCCGGTAGCCGCAAGGCTAACACAATAACTGGCTTTCTAAGCCTTACGGCTACCGGACCTCCTGGTCCGGGCTACTGCTCATTGCCCCCGTGTTGTGTCGGGCGGGCGGGGTGGGGTGGCAGGTAATGTGTTGGGTACAGGCGGTGTGGGAACAAACATCGAATCAACTGTCTCCGCATCCGTATTGATCGAGTCAGGTTCAGTAGCCTGCTCCTCGTCGTCGTAGCCGTAGCTGCAATTCTGGTAGTCTTTTGTGATGGTCACGGTCGGCTTTTCAAACGGCCCCTGCAACTGCGCAAACCTGGAATCGGCATAGACTTTCTCCAGAAATTTCCCCACAATGGGTAAGGCTGTTTTAGCTCCTTCGCCGAGGTCGGTTGAGCGGAAGTGGATACTCCGGTCGTCGCCCCCCACCCAGGCTCCCACGACCAGCTTCTGCGAAACACCCACAAACCAGCCGTCGGAATTATTGGAGGTGGTGCCGGTCTTTCCGCCCATCTCATGACCGTTTTTCCATAAACTATACGACCATAACCCCTGCGACGTACCGCCCGATTCCTGCAAGCCACCCTGGAGCATGTACCGCATCAAAAACGCTGATTCGGGGCTGATGGCCTGCTTCTGTTCCGACTCAAACGTTTGAATTACGTTGCCCTCCCGGTCTTCAATGCGCTGTACAATGAGTGGCTCAATGGATTTGCCTTCATTTACGAAGGTACAGTAGGCATCTACCAGCTCATACAGCGATACATCGGACGATCCCAGCCCAATGGAGGGTACTGCTTCGAGTTTGCTTTTGATACCCATCCGGTGGGCGTACTGAGCCACGCGCTCCGGGCCTACATCGTCGGTAAGGCGGGCGGTGATGGAGTTGACCGAGCGGGCCATGGCCCGGCGCAGGGTCAGGTTCGAGTAGGAGTAATAGCCGGTTGAGTTGCGGGGTTGCCATACTTTGTTCTCGCCATTTTCGCGGTATTCCTTCCGGAAGGGGCGGTCCTGAATGCGGTCGCACGGGCTGAGGTTGCTCATCGTATCATCGATGGCAGTGGTATACACGAACGGTTTAAAGGTGGAGCCGGGCTGCCGTTTGCCCTGCTTTACGTGGTCGTACTTGAAAAAATTATAGTCCAGACCACCCACCCACGCCCGAATGTAGCCCGTGTGCGGGTCCATCGCTACCATACCCGCCTGTAAGAAACGCTTGTAGTAGACAATGGAATCGTAGGGCGTCATTTCTTTTGTTTCATAGTTCTTTTTGTTGTCCCAACTGAAAACGCGCATCTTGGACTTCACGTTTTTCATGTAGTAATCGATCGAGTCGGGATAGAGCGGCAGGAACCGGCGACTCAGGGTTTTGTAGCGTTCGGTACGCCGGGCTACCGAGTCAATAAAGCCGGGAATTTCGTTGCCTTCCTCGTCGGTCCAGGGGTTGCGGCCCCGCCAGTGATTGTCGAAGGTACGTTGCAGTGACTTCATCTTCTCGCTGGTGGCCTGTTCGGCGTACTGCTGCATCCGGGAGTTGATGGTTGTTACAATGCGCAGCCCGTCGGTGTATAGGTCATAGCCATTTTCGTCGCCCCATTTTTTTACGAAATCCTGCACGGCGAGTTTGAGGTAGCTGGCGGTTTCGGCGTTTGGGTCTTCGGGTGTGTAGTCGGTTACTAACGGTAGCGTGCTGATAGAGTCAGCCTGTTTTGGGGTCAGGAACTTATATTTGGCCATCTGACTCAGCACTATATTTCGGCGTGCTTCCGAGCGTTCTGGGTTGCGGAGCGGATTGTAGGCCGTTGTGGCTTTTTGCAAACCTACCAGCACGGCTCCTTCCTGCACATTGAGGCTGTCGGGTACTTTATTGAAAAAGGTGCGGGCAGCCGTTTTCAGCCCAAACGAATTACTGCCGTAATCAACCGTGTTGAAGTAATACGTCAAAATCTGATCTTTTGTCAGATTACTCTCCAGTTTGAGGGCCATGAGCCACTCCTTGGATTTATAAATGATCTTACGGATAAACGGAATCCGGGCGAGCAGGCCCGTATCCTGTTTCCGGCGGGTTTTAAAGAGGTTTTTGGCCAGTTGCTGCGTAATGGTCGAGCCGCCCCCGTCCCGCCCCAGGCTAAACACGGCCCGGCCAATGGCGCGGGGGTCAATGCCACCATGATCGTAGAAGCGTACATCTTCGGTAGCAATCAGCGCGTTGATGAGCGGTTTTGGAATGTTTTCGAACTTGATGGGCGTTCGGTTCTCAGCGTAAAACTTGCCAATCATCGTGTTATCCTGCGACCAGATCTCCGACGCCTGATTGAGCTTGGGGTTCTTGAGCTCCTCTACCGATGGCATGGGACCCGTCAGATACAGGAAGTTGTAGTTGAGAACAAACGTATATACGCCCAACGCCAGGGCCAGAACGAGTGACCACCGGACCCCATTTTTCAGGTATGGGTAATACCACGTATCGGGGTCAATGTATTGATGAACGAACGTTCGTAGCTGGCTTCGGTATTTTCCGAAAAGAGTCTGGCTGACGCGCCGTCTGGCATCGATAAATTGTGCCCGGCGTCGTCGAAACGATCCGAAGGCGTTCCGAACGGCCCGGAATCGCTCCCTGTTTTCACTCATGCGATTTTGATTTGTAGCTGATATCCCACGCGTGCTACGTAGTGCTTTGGCAGGTTGTGCGGGCACCAAAGATAACGCAAAAAAGCCCGATGTGGATATAAGGGGGGAAGGGGTAAAAAGGGACAGGGGTAGCTGACACACAACTCGCGTCAGCTACCCCCTATCCCTTTATTCTTTACAGTCCTTTCTTTATTTCCCCGCTTCTTTTTTCGGATCGGCTTTCTCGAACGTCATGGCTACGCCGTTCATGCAGTAGCGCAGGCCGGTAGGTTTAGGGCCATCGTCAAAGACGTGGCCGAGGTGTCCGCCACACACACTGCATTCGATTTCGGTCCGTACCATTCCGTACGCTTTGTCGGATTTTTCAGTCACGGCGTTTTTCGCGATGGGCTTGTAAAAGCTCGGCCATCCCGTACCCGACTCAAATTTGGCATCGGAAGCGAATACGGCGTTGTGGCAACCGGCGCAGTAAAATACCCCCTGTTCGTGATTGTCGTTTAGTGGGCTGCTGAAGGCCCGTTCGGTACCTTCTTTGCGCAGGACAGTAAATTGATCGGGAGTGAGGGTTTTTTTCCACTCGGCTTCGGTTTTTACCACCTTCCGACCGCCCTGAGTGGGTAATGCGGGGGCATTCGGCGTGGAAATCAGAAGTGGGGTAGACCAGGCTAAACTGGCCAGAATCAGTAGGGTTTTCATTTGAAAAAGTGTTGTGTCGAGTACGTAGATTCACCTGAATCACGTCTGTAAAACGAAAGGCGTGGGCCGTTCGTTCAGGAGTTGACCTGACCCGTGGCCAGAAGTGTCGATAGGGTAGGCGTGGGGCTACCCCCGCGTTTCTCGATGGTCACGGCGAACACGTCGGCCCTGCCGATAGGCCGGTTCGTAAGCTGTACTTCTTCGCCCGAATCGAACACCCCGGCATCTACCGGTTTGCCATCTACCAGAGACCAGAGCTGATACTGCTGATTGGCGGGCAGGGCGGGCAGCGACCGCACGTCAACCGCTACCTGTCTGGTAGTGGCATTCCAGAAAACGGTCAGTTTGCCATTGGGCGCTTTTTCGTTGCCCGCCAGGCCAATCGTTTGGGTCTCGGGCTGCCGCAGCAATGCAAGTATTTGTTCCGTTTGGCCTTGCTGATCGCGCAGATGCCCTGCTTCGGTCTGAAGCGAACTGTTCGTGTTGCGGAGCGAGCTAATAGTCTGCTGATTGTTGCGAAGCTGAGACAGCAGAAACACCGAAAAAATCAAGAGTAATAATCCAACCGACGCTGCCACCACCCACGTTGTTCGGAAGGATAGACTACCCCCTCCCTCGGCACGGTCGATGGGCATAGGCCGGATTACCGTTTCAGAGCGGATGGGTACGTCGAAATCCAGTTGAGCAAGCAATCTTTCTTTAATGGACTCGGGCGGCTCAACGCTGAACTGACTTGTGTAGCGTTCAAGGGCAACGGCCAGTTCGTCAAGTTCCTGCTTTATTTCTGGATAGATAGTGGACATACAATCCACCTCCCGACGTTCCTGGTCGCTAACTGCGCCTGTTACGTACGATTCGAGGATGCCTGACGCTATATATTCCGGAACGTTCATTTTTTACTTAAACAGTTGTTTCAATTCTTGTAATGCAGCCCGGATTCTGGTTTTTACCGTACCCAGGGGCAGGTCAAGTTCCTGGGCGGCTTCTTCGTGGGTAAAACCGCCAAAATAAACCAGATCGATAAGTTGTTTACGGTCGGGCCGGAGTTGATTTACCATATCCTGCATCCCAATGTAATCGGAGTTAGGCTGTTCAGTATTGTGCTGCCGGTCAACAATATGTACGGTCTCCTCGTCAGTTCGGATTGCACTGTTGGGTTGCGACTTGCGGGCGCGTATGGCATCGATGGAGGTATTCCGGGCAATATTCAGCAGCCAGGTAAATAATCGACCCTTGGTGGCGTCGTAATTGTCGAGGTTCTTCCAGATTTTTACGAAGATATCCTGAAGCAAGTCCTGCGCCTGTTCATCGTCACGCACAATGCGCAGAACAACACCATAGAGAGCAGCTGAATATTGATCGTAGAGCCGCTGAAATGCCTGCTGATCGCGCTGGCGCAGCTTTTCGAGCAGGACACTTTCTGAAACTGTGGAAGACTGGTGTTTCACGCAAATGAAGTTAACAGGGTCAAATATAGCGGACTTTGCCTGTTTCAACGCAAACAGGCCATGTCCATCTTGAATACTGCTACTGAATAAGAGGAGGTAACAAACCTAATCAGGACAACAAATATGAAACAGATTGCTGCCTAAAAGATTCCAGCCAGCCGACCGAATGGAGTTGTTAACGAAATGCCGACGCGCCCATTTGTGACATCAATACTGACGATACTTCGTGGACAACGCCGTTGGTCTGAGCAACGTCACTACCCGTTACGCGGGCTGTTTGTCCCTGCGCATCGGTAAGGGTGATGCTACCCCCGCTTTCCAGCGTAGCTGTCAGCGTACCACCAGCCATTGTCTTCAGCGTGGCTTTTCCGTTCGACGCTTTTATTTTTTCTTTTAGCTGCCCGGCATTAACTGCACCATCAACTACATGGTTAAGCAGCAGCTGTTTGAGTGCATCGCGGTTGTTGCCATCCAGCAGTTTGCCCGCAAGGTCGGCAGAGACTTTCCTGAACGCTGCATTGGAAGGAGCAAACAACGTATAGGAGCCACCAGCTTTCAGGGTTTCGCCGAGGCCGGTGGCCTGAAGCGCGTTTTGCAGGGTCGTGTAGTTGGGAGAGGAGGCAATAAAGTCGCCGATGCTGGTGTTGCGGTCCGTGCTGCCCGCGTCAACGGCGGGCGTTTTGCTGTTGGTAGGGGCTTTTTCAATCGCGGCTGCTGTCCCCGCATTGGCACCGCTGGTAGAGTTGGTGCCGTTCTTCATCCCGTCCGTGCGTTCCAATGATCCCATGTCGCTGGTTGCCGGTTTGCCGGGGGCCGTGTGCGTGTTTGGGTTGCCGCCCGCGCCGGTGGGGTTATTCACGGCGTTGTTGCTGTTGTAGTTGGTGGTGTTGCTATTGTTGGTGGCGGTACCGTCGCTGACCGACGTACGCATGTATCGGGCATCCTGAACGCTGGTGTCGGACGTGGTGCGCTGACCCGTGTTGAGGCTGGTTTTCTTTTCCGTCATAGTCCTGATCTGGCTACAGCCAGTAGTAACGTACAAGCCACCCAGGAGCAGGGTAAGACCAAAAAGTTGGTTGATTTTCATGACGTTGGGATATGTAGAGTTGTTGATCTGTCTGATTTTAACCGTCAATAGACCAAAAAGTTTGTGGCCCGGTAGTCGGTCATTAGGCTGGGGCTGATAGCTTTGCCTAATTACCAATCGACAACAAAACCGCTTATGCAATCTATTCTCCCGCTGCCCGCGCAGTCTCTCAAACCCGGCACCAGCACCGGCCAGCAATTCTGGCACAGTGCCGATACCAAAACCATCGACTCCTACTCACCCGCCGACGGTAAGCTCATTGCCCGCGTTCATGCCAGCACCCGCGCCGACTACGACCGCGTCATCGAAACGGCCCAAACGGCCTTTGCCGAATGGCGGCAGGTACCGGCCCCGCGCCGGGGCGAAATTGTGCGGCAGATGGGCGAGCAGTTTCGCCGGTACAAGCGCGAACTGGGTACGCTGGTGAGTTACGAAATGGGCAAGTCGCTTCAGGAAGGACTGGGCGAAGTGCAGGAAATTATCGACATCTGCGATTTTGCCGTGGGGCAGTCACGGCAGTTGTACGGCCTGTCGATGCACTCCGAACGCCCGGCCCACCGGATGCTGGAGCAGTACCACCCACTGGGCATAGTCGGCATCATTTCGGCGTTCAACTTCCCGGTGGCCGTCTGGTCCTGGAACGCCATGCTGGCCTGGATCTGTGGCGACGTATGCGTCTGGAAACCCTCCGAAAAAACACCCCTCACGGCCCTGGCCTGTCAGCAGATCATTGGCGAAGTCCTGCGCAACAATAACGTACCAGAAGGCGTGTCGTGCCTGATTACGGGCGAGCGCCACGCCGGCGAGTGGCTGGCGCACGACCCCCGCGTGGCGCTGGTGTCGGCCACGGGCAGCACCCGCATGGGTAAAGCCGTGGCCGTGGCCGTGGCCGAGCGGCTGGGCCGGAGCCTGCTGGAACTGGGCGGCAATAACGCCATCATCGTATCGGACCAGGCCGATCTGGACCTTGCCATTCCGGCCATTGTATTTGGCGCGGTGGGTACTGCGGGGCAACGCTGTACCAGCACCCGCCGGATTATTGTGCAGGAAGGCATCTACGACGATGTGAAAAAGCGGCTTAAAAAGGCATACGCCCAGCTGCAAATCGGCGACCCACTCAACGAGCAGTACCACGTTGGGCCCGTCATTGACAAAGCCGCCGTGAACGGGTATCAGGCTTCCGCAAAAGAAATTCGCGAGTTTGGTGGCACCTTCGTAGTGGAGCCGGGCGTGCTGACCGGGCCTGAATTTGAGTCGGGCTGTTACGTGCGCCCCTGCATTGCCGAGGCCCAGAATCAGTGGCCCGTAGTGCAGCGCGAAACGTTCGCCCCCATTCTGTATATGCTCAAATACAGCACGCTGGACGATGCCATTGCCCAGCAGAACGGCGTACCGCAGGGGTTATCGAGTGCCATTTTTACCCTCAACCTGCGCGAAGCCGAGCGATTCCTGAGCGCGACCGGCTCTGACTGTGGCATTGCCAACGTGAACATCGGTACGTCGGGAGCGGAAATTGGCGGGGCCTTCGGGGGTGAAAAAGAAACCGGCGGAGGCCGCGAATCCGGCTCCGATGCCTGGAAAGCCTACATGCGCCGACAAACCAACACCCTCAACTACGGTACCACCATGCCCCTGGCCCAGGGCATTACGTTTGAGCTGTAAGCCCGTCTGAATGGTGTATAGCTTTTGGTCATTGGATAACTTTTTGACGTTATCCGATGGCTACACTAATCTGAACGACTATTCCACCAAATGACCACCATCCGCATCGACCAGAAAGACCCCGCCTTACTGGCCGTCTCGTTCCCGCAGAATCCCGATGGCAACGACCTGATTCGTCAGGTGCCGGGCCGTCGGTGGAGTTACTCCCGCACGTGCTGGACGGTACCGAATACCCGCGAAAGCGTTATTAAGCTTGGTCAGCTTTTCGGTAGAGACTACTGCCGGTTCGATGAAGCCGTTGTGCGACTCTACAAGCCAGACGCTACCGCTCCAGAAGTCGAACAGGCAGTGAACCCAGCCTGGCCCCCGGCTGGAGGGCCCCCGGCTGGAGGGCCCCCGCTCAGTAAACGAACGATAGCTACCCATCCAAAGCCGTTTCGATATGCTCCGCCGATGCGCGAATACGACCGGCATCCGGTTATCGTGGCTGTAACCAACGCGCTCCGGGTGCAGCAGTACAGTTACAAGACCCTCAAAAACTATAAACAGGCCCTGATTACTCTAATCCGTTACGTTGGAGCCAGGCCACTGGATGAGTACACCAAAGCCGGCTATCAGAAATACCTGCTGTTTCTGGTAGAGCAGAAACGATTTAGCCCTGCTACTCTGAACGTCCATATAAGAGTATGTTTTGGATAGGATAAAAACGGGAGTCAGCCTATCTTGGAGTTACCAAGCTACCAAGACTATGACAGACTGTTTTTACGAGTTAACTGACTCCCAATGGCAAATTATTGAAAAAATTCTCGACGACAAACGAAAACGGTGGCATTCTTTACGCACCATTTGCAATGCCATTTTGTGGATCAACCGAACGGGCGCACAATGGCGAGAACTCGATAAGTTGGCGGGCAATTACCCACCCTGGCAAACGGTGTATTATCACTTTCGCCAGTTCAAACTGCGGGGTGTCTGGGAAGAATTGCTCGATAGTTTAGTCGTCAAGGAGCGAAGGAGGCAGCAACGAGAAGACACGCCCAGCTTATTAGCTATTGATAGTCAGTCGGTTAAGATTATGCAGTTTATCGCTCAAGAAACAGGCATCGACGGCCATAAACTCATCAATGGGCGCAAACGCAGCATCGCCGTTGATCGACTGGGCTTGCTCTGGTCGTTGGCCGTAACCTCGGCCAATACGTCTGATAATGAGGCTGGCCGTCTGGTGATTGATCGACTTAAAGGCAAAGTTCCGCGTCTAAAAATGATTGCTGCCGATCATGGCTATAAAGTGAGTTTTGTCGAGTATGTGGCAGCGGCTGGTTATGAGACAGAAATTGTACAAAAGCCGGAAAGTAGTCAAGGGTTTGTGCCGGAAAAGAACCGCTGGCCAGTCGAACGGAGTTTTGGCTGGCTCAATTTCCGGCGACGCCTGTTTCGAGATGTAGAAAAGACGGTAGCCTCAGCCGAGGCTATGCTACAAATTGCATTCATCTCCTTTGTTATCAACAGATTATAATTCCAAAACATACTCTTAA
>JACMPG010000072.1 GCA_014377625.1 Spirosoma sp. | reverse complement strand
GCTGGTAGTAGGCAGCGCATGGCCCGAAGATATGGCCGTGCTGATTCCATTCCTGAATGCTTTCGACAAGCCGCTCAACGTCATCATTGCCCCCCACGAAATCCATGACGACGAACTAACCCGCTGGCAGGAGCAGCTAAACAAACCATCGGTACGGTATCGCGAGCTAATGAGTGAATTAGTGACGGTCCGGCGTTCCGGTGAGCGAACGGATGAGTTAATAGAGTTAGAACGTGATCCCTTCATACACTCATTCGCTCACCGGAACGCCGGACCGTCACCTATTCGCTCTTTAATAATCGACAACGTTGGGATGCTGTCGTCGTTGTATCAATATGGTGAGTTCGCGTTTATTGGCGGGGCGTTTAAGCAGGGGCTGCATAATGTGCTGGAAGCGGCTACGTTCGGGATGCCGGTATTTTTTGGCCCTGACTACGCCAAATTTCCCGAAGCCGTTGACCTGATTCGGGAAGGAGCGGGTTTTCCCGTGAGTAGCGTGGCCGACCTGGCCGATGCCTTCGCGCGGCAATACGCCGACCCAACCGCAGCGGCCCGCGCCAGCCGCGCCTACGTGCAGCGGAACGTTGGTGCCACAGCACAGGTTATGCAAACGGTCCAATTGCTTCTTCCGGCTTAATATGTTTCTAACGATTCTGTATATTCTTGTCGGCCTTGTTTTGCTGATTATTTTGATTGCTGTTGGAGTCGGGTATATCATATCGGCTCCGCGCTATACCGGCCCCGTCAGCGATCATTTTGATGGGCAACGTTTTTTTACGCCTGGTGCGCCCTCGCCCAAAGGATTCAAAGACGTGATTGACTGGCAGATGCACCGCGAGCGAACCCAGCCCTGGACCCCGTACCATAATGACCCGCCCGCACCTGCGCCACCCGCCCGCGTCAATGGCAATTCAGTCCGCGTTACGTTTATCAACCACGCTACGGTACTGCTCCAGTTCGACGGACTAAACGTGCTGACTGATCCTATTTTTGCGCAGCGCGTCAGTCCGTCTCAGTTTGCCGGACCCAAACGCGATTGCCCGCCCGGCATTCGCTTTGCTGACCTGCCGCCTATTGACGTACTGCTCCTGAGCCACAACCATTGGGATCATCTGGCAATCGATACGGTAACGAAAATCTGTACCCAACACCAGCCGCAGGTATTTTGTACGCTGGGGGTCAAAGCATTTCTGGAACAGCACGGCTGCCGCAACGTAACCGAGATGGACTGGCAGCAAACGGCTACTATCAACCCCACCATTACACTGCACTGCGTACCGGCCCAGCACTTCAGCGGGCGTGGTATCTTTGACCGGAACGCTACGCTATGGGCTGGATACGTTATCGACAGCCAGAAATCGGGCAAACTGTACTTCGCGGGCGATTCGGGGTACGGGCCGCATTTTCGGGCCATTGGCGAGCAGTTTGGTCCGTTGAAACTGGCTCTGATACCCATTGGAGCTTACAAACCGAATTGGTTTATGTCGCCGGTGCATTGCAGTCCCGAAGAGGCCGTACAGATTCACCAAGAAATACAGTCGCAGCAAAGCGTGGCTATCCACTTCGGCACGTTTCCACTGGCCGACGATGGCGAAGCCGAACCTGTAACTGATCTGCAACTGGCCCTGAACGCCCAAAACATACCAGCCGGGCAGTTCAGGGCGTTAAAAAATGGCGGCAGTTTAGTGGTTTGAGCAGGCTTGTTCCAACCGTTTGCCACCAAAGCGGGTCATTGAACGTACTCGTTATTTATTGACCCGATTTAGTCTGATTCATGCGTACTATTCATTGTCTTTATTTGTTTCTGGCCGGACTGCTGCTCAGTGGTCTGCTGGCCTGTAATTCTAAACCGCCCGATGCTGCCACGGCGGAGGCCGATGCCTTTGCCGCCAATAATGCTACGCTCGACGCCTACACCAGTAGTAAGGGCCTGGCCACTGTCAATCAGCCGTCGGGTTTGCGGTACGTGATTATCCAGTCGGCTCCTGCTACCGCCAAACAGGCCGCGCTGGGCGACGAAATTGAGTTTTCGTATGTGCAATACGTAGTAAAATCTGCCAATGATGCCGGTACGCTGGCCGTTCGCGATTCGCTCATTGACACAACGCATGCCACGCGGCCTGCCTTTGTTCCATTTTTCGACAAAGCCCTTATTCCGGGCTTGCAGGAAGGGTTATTGCTGCTGCGTGAAGGCGCAAAAGCCACGCTACTGATGCCCGCCCGGCTCGCCTTCGGGGCACAGGGGTCGGTGAACGGCACGATTATCGCCAACACGCCTGTTCGCATCGATGTGACGCTGAAACGCTCACGGAGTGAAACCCAGCAAATCAACGAATACATTGCCCGAAGTAAATTGACCGTTACGGATTCGACCACCAGTGGGCTGCGGCTTGTCAAAATGAAAAGTAAACCCACCGGCGACAGCATCCGCAATAGTGCCACGCTCGACCTACGGTTCAATGGCGGCATTCTGCGGTCGGCCACGGCCATTGACAGTACGGCGGGTAACGTAACGCGTCCGTACACAGTGGGTCAGACCGCCAGTGGCTCGATTTTATCGACGGAGGGCTTCCGGCAGGGGCTGGCAAAGCTGCGGGTAGGGGAGCGGGCCATACTGATTTTTCCGTCATCGCTGGGCTACACCAGTAAGGGCTACATTCAGGACGGCACAAATGTGTTCCTGATCGCACCCAACGCACCCCTCCGAATCGACGTTGAGGTCGTTTCGGTGCGATAATTTCTTTCATACAATCAATTAATCCGTTTTACTTTTTTATGCGTACCAAACAGATTCTTATAGCTGGTCTTTTACTGACCGGCAGCCTGACCGCCTGCAAAAATGCTGACGTTGGTCCCACTGATCAGGATATTTCTCAGGCTAACCAGAACGATATTCTAACATTCGCCAAAAACAAAGGACTGAACGGCAAATCGACAGCAACGGGCGTTTACGTAGCCATTACCAAACCCAGTGCGATTCCCACACCCGTGGCGGTTGCCGAAGGGCTGGAAGCGGAACTGAATTACACCGTGTACGCGCTTATACCGGGTGCTACGGCGGGTACCATTACTGAGCGGCTGGCTGACTCGACGTTCACCACCAGACTCCGTTATATTCCTATTGTATTGTCCACACCGGGTTTAACCGAAGGGCTGCTGGCGATGCGGGAAGGCGATCAGGCCGATATTCTCCTGCCTTCGTTCTACGGCTTTGGGCGAGATGGGTCGGCCAATGGCCTTGTGCCTGCCAACACGCCCATTCGGCTGGATACGCGTGTGCGCCGGGTCAGAACCGAAGAGCAGCAAATCAGTGAGTATCTGACGGCCAATAAACTTACTCCCTCCGCGACAACGGCCAGTGGTGCACGTATTGTCAAGACCGCTGTTAACCCTGCCGGTGCGCTGCCCAGCAGTGGGCAAACGCTGGCCGTACGCTACCGGGGGCAACTCCTGCGCAGTACGTCGGCTTTTGACAGCACCGGAACCGGTACGGCCGCCTTTAAACTGGGCGATACGGTGCCGGGCTTTAACGAGAGTTTGGCTACGCTGCGCGTGGGCGAAAAAGCTACTATCGTTTTTCCGTCGAAAGCGGGTTACGGAGCTACAGGCCGGGGTGGTATTCCTCCCTATGCACCCCTTCGGTTTGACATCGAACTAATCTCGGCGCAGTAACTTATCACATACTTGAAGGCGATCCGTTTCAGGCAACGGGTCGCCTTTCCTATGTCCTATAGATTCTGAAATTCTTGGATAAATCAAATTATAATTCAAATGGCTGGTCATATATCTTGTTTTTGTTCTAAATTCGCAGACAAATAAATAGTATCAACCCTATGAGAACACATTACAAATCAAACAAATGGCTGTTGTCTGCCGGTTTATGGTTACTAACGCTGACTGCCGTACTGGCGCAGGGTGTGCGGGGCCGCGTTACCGATGCTACGTCGAAGGCCGCCATTCCCGGTGCTACCATCGTAGTTGCCAACACGAATCTTGGGGCTACCACTGATGCAAACGGCGACTACAGCCTGTCGCTGAGTCCGGGTACGTACAGTGTGCGTGTCAGCTTTGTAGGCTATGAAACACTCACCATTCCCCTGACAGTGTCAACGGGGACCGTAACGGCCAATGCGGCCCTTAAAGAAGGGTCGGCCAGCCTGAACGAGGTGGTCGTTACCGGTTCGCGCGGAGCCGGGCGGGTCAAAACCGAAAGCCCTGTACCGGTCGATGTCATTAACGTAGCGCAACTGACTACGCAGGCCCCGCAGAATAACCTGACGCAGATTCTGAATTTTGTGGCTCCGTCGTTCACCTCCAACACCACGACCGTAGCCGACGGTACCGACCACATCGACCCGGCGCAGCTGCGTAACCTCGGTCCCGACCAGGTGCTGGTGCTGGTAAACGGCAAACGTCGACATCCGTCGTCGCTGGTGAACGTAAACGGATCTCCAGGCCGGGGTTCGGTGGGTACCGACCTTAACGCCATTCCGGCATTTGCCGTGGAACGCATCGAGGTGCTGCGCGATGGAGCATCGGCTCAGTACGGGTCCGACGCCATTGCCGGGGTTATTAACGTGAAGATGAAAGAAGCCACCGGTAAGCTGGCCCTATCGGTCTATGGTGGTGCCAACTTCTCGAAAGGATCGAACAATTTCAACGGTGGTTCGGACGGAAATAATCTCCAAATCGACGCCAATTATGGCTTCCGGGTAGGCAAGGCGGGATTCGTGAACCTGACCGGTTCAATTCAGAATCGTGGATACACCCGCCGGGCCATGCCGGCCACGGGCGGTATTTTTAACGCCTACAACGCCATCGAGTACAGCGTACAGCAGGCGGGTGGTAACCTAAACAGCTTGCCTACCAATATCGACGCTATCAAAGCGGGTGCGCTGGGAGTTGGTTATTTCAATGCGGCTACGCAGGCCAGTATTGCCGGTGCCACGACCATTCCGGCCCTGCGCACGATTCTGGGCGCCGACGTAACGGACAACGAGCTGGGCCGCCGGGGAATGCAGCGCAGCGATTTTAACATGCGCGTTGGGCAGTCGAGTCTCCAGAGCGGTCAGTTTTTCCTGAATTCGGCCATCCCCATCAATCAAAACCACGAGTTTTACGCTTTTGGTGGTTACGGTAACCGGCAGGGTAACGCAGCCGGTTTCTACCGTCGGCCCAACCAAAGCCGAACGTTTACGGGCATTTACATCAATGGCTTTCTGCCCGAAATTCATACTGAGATCATCGACGTATCGGCAGCGGCTGGGTTGCGGGGTAAGCTCGGCTCGTTCAATTATGACCTGAGCAACACCTTTGGCTCCAACATCTTCAACTACAACATTCAGAATACGCTGAACGCTACGTTGCTGGAGAAGTCGCCGACAACGTTCAACGCAGGCGGGCTGAACTTCAAACAGAATACGGTGAACCTCGACCTGAGCAAGAAGTATGATATTCTGGCCGGCCTAAACCTGGCGTTTGGTGCCGAAGCGCGGTTTGAAAGCTACCGCATCAAAGCGGGCGATCAGAACTCCTGGGCTGGCTATGACGTGAATGGTAATGTCATTACCACCTCAACGCAGGCCGCTCCGACCGACTTTTTCGGGGCAGCCCGGCCCGGCGGTGCGCAGGTGTTTCCCGGTTTCCGGCCCACAAATGAAACCGATACCAAAAATGCCAATCGTAACAGCGTAGCCGTATACGTAGACACGGAAGTTGACCTGACCAACCGGTTTCTGGTAGAGGGTGCCGTTCGGTTCGAGAACTACTCGGATTTTGGCAGTACGACTAACTTCAAATTTGCCACGCGCTACAAGCTGACCAACAACATCAACATCCGGGGAGCTGCTTCTACGGGTTTCCGTGCCCCATCGCTGGCTCAGATTTATTACAACGCTACGTCCACACAGTTTGTGGGAGGGGTTCCGTTTGAGGTGGGTACGTTCGGTAACGCATCGCAGCCGGCTAAACTGCTTGGTATTCCGCAGTTGAAGCAGGAGAACTCGCGCAGTCTGAGTGCCGGTTTTACGGCTACCGCGCCCAAAGCCGGGTTGACCTTTACTGCCGATGGCTACCTGATCGAGATCAAGGATCGGGTAACCCTGACGGACCAGTTCTCAAGACCCGGCGGTACACCAACCGGCTCGGCACTGACTCTGCAACGGCTATTTGACCAGGCCAATGCTACGGCGGCTACGTTCTTTGCCAATGCCATCGACACGCGTACCATGGGTGTTGATATTGTGATATCGCACCGGGCGCGGCTTGGCAACGGTATGTCGCTGCGAAATGATCTGGCCGGTACCGTAGCACAAACCAAGCAGGTCGGCAACATCAAAGGGTCGCAGATTCTGATTGATAACGGGCAGGTAAACCGCTACTTCTCGGAGGCTTCGCGGGTGTATTTGCAGGAATCAATTCCGCGTACCAAGTTCACCCTGAGCCATACGCTGACGGCCAACAAGTTCGATTTCTTCCTGCGTAACGTTTATTTCGGCAAAGTAACGGACCCTAACACGGTTGACGTGAATGGCGACGGATTTGTGGGTGCCATTGTAGTAAACGGTCAGGCGGTTGAGAACGAACACCCGATCTGGGGGGCACGGGTCATCACCGACTTTTCGGTGGGTTATAACGTTAACCAGTTTGCCAAAATCGTGGTGGGTGCCAACAACATCTTCGATATCTACCCCGATCTGAACCCCGGTCCCGTAGCAGCCCGGCGGCCTAACGGCGTTGATGCCAGCGGTAACGTAACCTACGCAGCCACCCCCGCTACTATCGACCTGTCGAACGCGAACCAATTCGTGTATTCGCGCAACACGTCGCAGTTTGGGCAGAATGGTCGGTTCCTATTCGCCCGGTTGAACTTCACTTTTTAAGTTTTAGACACAGAGAACACAAAGACGCACAGAGTTACACAGAGATTTCTGAGAACTTTTCTCTCCTCTGTGTAACTCTGTGCGTCTTTGTGTTCTCTGTGTCTAAAAAACTTATTTCGGTCCCATCCGTATCGCCCCGTCGAGCCGGATGACTTCGCCGTTGAGCATGGGGTTTTCCAGAATACTTTTTACGAGTAAAGCGTACTCGCCCGCCCGGCCCAGCCGCGCCGGAAACGGCACCTGCTGACCCAGCGAAATTCTGGCTTCTTCGGGCAGCCCCAGCAATAACGGCGTCTCGAACAGACCGGGGGCAATGGTCATGACCCGGATGCCGGAGCGCGATAAATCACGCGTAATGGGCAGGGTCATCCCCACAATGCCGCCTTTGGACGCCGAGTAAGCCGCCTGACCGATCTGCCCGTCGTAGGCCGCTACGGAGGCCGTGTTGATGATGACGCCCCGCTCTCCGGCAAAGGGCTCGTTTGCCGGTGGGTTCTGCTCCATCGCCAGGGCTGACAGCCGCAGGATGTTGAATGTGCCAATCAGGTTAATCGTGACTACCTTCTGAAAAACGGCCAGCGAGTGCGCTCCATAAACGCCATCGACTTTGCCCAGGGTTTTACGGGCTTCGGCAATGCCGGCGCAGTTGACGTTGATGTGCAGCCCGCCAAAGATTTCGACAGCCAGGTTCACAGCCGCCTGCGCATCGGCTTCGGTCGTTACGTCGGTGCGCTGGAAGCGGACTGAATCACCAAGTTCGTTGGCCAGGACGTTGCCGCGTTTTTCGTTCAGATCGGCAATGACGACGTTTGCGCCCTGTTGGGCCAGCATTCGGACGGTGGCTTCTCCCAGCCCCGACGCGCCCCCCGTCACGAGGGCCGTTGCGTTTTGTAGGTTCATGGCGCAAAAGTGCTACATTGACACAAGATTTTGCCGATTAATCAACCGATAACTACCCACTGACACCAATGAACGGCTCACAAATTGACCCCGCTGCGCTGCCCATTGGCGTAGTGGGTCTGGGGCTGATGGGGTGTAGCATTGCCACCTGTTTGCTCATTGCCGGGCATCCGGTGGTGGCGGTGGCTCCGCTGCCCGCCGACGTACCCACCGCCCTGCCCCGCATCCATGACCACCTCCGCAAAGCCCGCGAAGAACAACTAATTTCGGCGGAGCCGGACAATTACCTCAGTCAACTACTCATTACGGAAAACTATGACGAGCTGAATGCCTGTCGCGTCGTGATTGAGTGTACGCTGGAAAACATAGCCATCAAACGCGATGTGTACGCCCGGATTGAGGCCGCTGTGGCCGACGATGCCCTGATTACCAGCAATACATCGGCCATTCCCATCAGCCTGCTCCAGCGCGAAGTCCGGCTGCCCGCCCGGTTTTTGGGACTTCACTGGGCCGAACCATCGCACGTGACGCGATTTCTGGAAATTATCTGTGGCGATTTAACTGACATATCGCAGGGGGAATGGCTTTATCAGCTGGCGCAGCACTGGAACAAGGAGCCAACGCTGGTACGGCGGGATATTCGCGGGTTCATCACCAACCGCATAAACTACGCCATGTACCGGGAGGCTTTCTCTCTGGTCGAAAACGGGTACGCCACTATTGAGGATGTTGACCGGGCCTGCCGCAATAACACGGGTTGGTGGATTATGCTGACGGGTATTTTTCGGTGGATGGACCTGACCGGCGTATCGGCGTACCATACTGTAATGAAAGACCTTTTGCCAACGCTCACCAACCAGACGGATGTCCCCAAACTCATTGATGACATTGTAAAAGCCGGTGGCAACGGAGTCTCGAACGCACAGGGATTTTACGACTACACGCCCGAAGAAGCGGCCCTCTGGAAAGAAACCTACGAGGATTTTAGCTACGATATCCGGCGGCTGGCGCAGAAATACCCCGCCGACGTAGTAAAACAGAAACTGGCCCGTCTCCACGAAAATGAACCTGATTGATCAGTTTACCGGTACGAACAGCACCGCGTCGGCTACGACGGGCTGGGTGGTGTTGGCGGATGTGATTTCGACCCATGGCGTTTTTCCGGCGAAGACGTAGTCGCCCACGCGAATCCAGTCGTTGTTTTTGAGTTGCTGGTCAATGGTCTGCGTCGTTACGGTGCTGCCTGTATAGACCCGCACAGATACGCTGGCGGCTTTGTCGGTACTACGTTTATCGTCGCCGTGGCTATCGGGATTGCCGCCCCCGCCCAGCCGCGCCGGATTGTAGACGTACACGGCGTAGTGGCCCGGTTGTAATTTGGCGGGCTGGAACTGCACCGATCCGGATTTGCCCACCGTACTTGCCAGTGAAGACGCGCCGTATTTGCCGCTTTTGGTTTCGCGCTGCCAGGTACCCAGTTGCGCCACCTGCGCAGTATCATCATTGTCAATCAGCACTTCGGGCCGCGAGCCGTTCATCAGCGGATTCTGGGCCAGCGTAGTTTGCAGCTTTTTTACGTCGATGTCCTGAATGGCTTTTCCCTCATCAATAGCCTGACAGGCCGCCACCGCTGCCGACTGCGCTAACACCATAAACACCGGCTCCATACGTATCGAGCCAAAGGCAATATGGCTGGATGACAGACAAACCGGCACCAGCAAATTTTGCACACTGCCCCGCTTTGGCACCAACGCCCGGTAGCTGATAGGGTAGGGTGGGAAGCCACCCACCTGCACGTCGCCCTCGTTGCGCACCTGCGCTGTACCGTCTGGCTCCGTCACGACCAGCCGCTGGCAGTTGTGCGAGTCCATCGTGTAGGCCGCCGTGCCAACGCCGTCGGTTATGGTGGTTTTGCCTTCGCAGTTGGCCTGGGTCATGACGTACTCGCCCACCATGCGCCGGGCTTCGCGGACGTAGAGCTGGGGCGAGAAATTGCCGGTATCGGTATATTCATCTTTGGGATAACCCCAGTTCAGCATTTCGTCGCGGAGGTGCTTCGGTACGCGTGGGTCGTGGCCGATGAAGTAGAAAAAGCCTTTGGTATATAGTTCGTGGCCGCGGATGATGGCGTCGCGCTGGGCGTAGGTGCCGGTCGGGTAGTCGAAATTGGCCCCAATCATATCCGTCGAAAGGCCTCCGCAGTTGTTGATGTCCGTCTTTCGGTTAGGCATCATCACGAAGTGCATCAGATTCCAGGTCAGTTCTTTGGGTTCTTTTCTGGCAATTTGCCGTAGCAGCAGCTCGTATTTTGTGGAATCGTAGCCGTTGGGCCGGGTAATGGGAATGCGGTTGGTGGGGTCATTGGTGAGGCACATCCGGTAGTTATAGGCCTGCACGGTTTTGTCGCCGGTGCCGTTGGGTGCGAGTTTAGCGGTGCTGACGCCGTAAATCAACCCACTTTCGGGCTTTCCCGGAATAACGTAGGGGTCAACACCATCGGGAAACTGGTGTTTGTCGAGGAGTTGCACGCCGTTATAGGTTTCGCCGTACTGACTGTTGGCTTCGCGCCCCACGGTAAACTGGACGCCCGCCCGGTCCATCAGATCGCCCTCGTAGGTGCAGTCGATGAATTGTTTGGCCGCTATGGTTTTCTGCTGTCCAGTTGCGGTTGGTTCGAGCGTTATTGATCCGATACGGTTGTTTTTCACCGCTGCCGACGTAATCCGATGGCCCAGCAGAACCGGTACGTTAGCTTCTTTTATGTATTTATTGAAGAGGTTCTCGGCCACGCCCGGCTCAAACGTCCATTGCTCGAACTTGCCATAATGCTGCCCAATGCGCCGGTAAAAATCCCGTGATAGCCCCGTTATGGCCGATTTGTTCCCAATGTCGGTAGCACCCAGCCCGCCCGATGACATGCCGCCGAGGTGTTGCCCCGGCTCGATCAGTACCACCGATTTACCGGCCCGTTTGGCCGTGACAGCCGCCACAACGCCCGCCGACGTACCGCCATAGACGCACACATCGTATTGCTGCTGGGCAAATAAAGAAATAGGGAGAAGAAGCAGGAGGAGAATCTTCATATGTTTTTTAACCGGCGCACCGGAGGAACAGAAGTTTCACAGAGTAAACAGAGAGAAAGTGGAAAGGAAACTTTGTTTACTCTGTGAAACTTCTGTTCCTCCGGCGTACCAGTTAAAAAAACTCACAAAATACGTATCAACTCCCGCCAGTGGCGGATGTCGTGCGTGGGGGCGTCGTTACTAAGGAGACCGTTGGGGTTGTAGAACACCGTATCCATACCCACGCTTTTCGCGCCCATGATGTCGGCCAGGTAATTATCGCCAATCATCAGGCTCTCCGCCACGCTGGCCCCGGCTGCCTGCATGGCGTACTCAAACACCAGCGGATCGGGCTTTTTAGCGTTGGCATTTTCGCTCGTCACTACAATTGTGAAATAGTGCGCAATTTCGGCACTGTCCATCTTAATGGCCTGTATTTCGGCGAATCCGTTGGTAATGATGTGCATGGTATACCGATCTCTCAGGTGGTCCAGCACTTCCTTCGCCCAGGGCAGCAGGTGCGGTTTGCGGGGGAGTAGTCGTAGGTATTCGGCGTTCAGGTCGTGTTTTACGGTTGCTTCGTCTATGCCCAGCGCGCGGTACACCATCGGGAAGCGGTGCTGCCGGATGTAGCTATGTTCAATCAGGTTCTGGTCGTAGTCCGCCCAGAGTTTTTTGTTGATAGCGATGAAATGTTTGCTGAACTCCGCTGCCGACTCAATGCCCACATCGGCCAGCTGGAAGGTCTCGTACATTTCGGCAATGGACTCCGCCGAGTTGCGGTCAAAATCCCAAAGCGTATGGTCGAGGTCGAAGAAGAGGTGTTTGTACATATTATGGGCGTTGAGTAAGGTTTGTCATGCTGAGGAACGAAGCATCTCGCCATAGCATAAATTCTCTACAGTGAGAGATTTCGTTCTTCAGCATGACAGAAAACAGCCTTAAAACTCTAAAGCGAGTCGCTCAACCGGCTGGTCGTTGGCCAGGTGTTTTTCTACGATTTCGGCTACATCGGCTACCTGTACATTGCCGTAATACGTGCCTTCGGGATAGACAACTACGGTGGGGCCAAATGCGCAGGCGTCGAGGCAACCGGCCCGCTGTGCCCGGATTTCTTTTTGCAGACCACGGGCAGTCAGTTCCACTTTGAAGGCTTCGATAAGGGCCAGGCCGTGTTCGGTACCGCAGCTTTTCTTGGGGGCGTCTTTCTGGTTTGTGCAGACGAAAACGTGTTTCTTGAATTTCATGGAAGCGTTTTGTTCAGATTGTTTTTGTAGCCGCAAAGGTCCGAAACTTTAGCGGCTTGTTCTCACTTAAAGACCTGTTTGCTCACTTTCCCGGTCGCACCCACGGCGTAGCAGGTGCCTTTTGCGCAGCCTACCGAATGAAACCCTTCCGAATCCAGTTGTTGCCAGGTTTGGCCCTGATCAGCAGAGAGGGCTGTGCCAGACGGGCCAACTACCAGTAGACGATCGCCGGGCAGCAGGGCTACGGCTTCTTTCAGGCCGGGCGGCTTGGTTTCGGTCAGTCGTTCCCAGGTGCGGCCTCCATCGCGGGTGATGGCGGCATTGGGGCCGGGCTGCTTCTCTTCTTGGTAGTTCCCGCCCACCACTACGCCCGCCCTGGCGCTGAAAAACTGCATACCAAACAGGCCGGTGGCCTCGCCAGCGGGTAGCGGTACAGTGCTGACGAACCACGACTTACCCCGGTCGCTGGAGCGAAAAACGCGACCCGTACCGCCCGTCATACCGCCCGATGCAATCCAGACGTTCCGTTTGCCCTGCACCACCAGACTCGTACCACTGGCCGCAAAAGCGGCTTCGCCGGGTTGCATCATAGGCAAGTTGCCCGGCGGCACCGGTTGCCAGCTTTTTCCGCCATCGTCGGTTGTCAGTACTGCCCACTTCCCATCTACCGGGTCGCTGAATACAATGCCGTGCTGGGCATCCCAGAAATCCATGCCGTCGAAGAAAATGCCAGTACGGTTAGTCTGATAAACGAGTTGCCAGGTCTGGCCCGCGTTAGTGGTTTTATAGATGCGCGCCTGCCCTTTTTCGGCGGGTCCGGCACTCATCAGCAGGGCGGTTTGGGCGTCAATGGCCTGTACATCGCGGAAATCGCAGTCTTGAGCGTCAGGCACGGTACCGGTCTGCCAGGTTTGCCCTCCGTTGGTGGTGCAGACAAATTGGCCTTTGGTGCCGCCAATCCAGACCACGTCCGGGCTGGCTACGCTTACCGCCCGGAAACTGGCTTTTGTATCAACAGACTGAGGTTTCCATTGCGCGAACGTGGGTATGGTAAGCAGCAACCCGACCAGTATTGAGCAGAGTGTTTTCATAAAAAAAGGGTCTGGTTGATAAACCAGACCCGGCAAAGATAAGTGATACTAAACCGACTGGGTCAGGGCAATCGACCCGCCGGAGCGGTTTGCTGAATAACGGACTTGAGCCGGTCAATTTCCTGCGTCTGGGTATCAGCCTTGAAATAGTAGTATAGTCCGGCAATCAGGAAAATCTTCGAAAGGACAAACACGGTAATGAACGCGACTCGCCAGTTTTTGTGAACCCTCATGTACGAATCGCTCACTTCGACCTCAACATAGCCCGACCGGGCCGGTTCGGGAGTGGGGGGCGCGTAGTATGGCCGTGGCTCGTGTTTCAGGATTTCGGTGC
Source organism: Spirosoma sp. (assembly GCA_014377625.1). Classification (GTDB taxonomy): domain Bacteria; phylum Bacteroidota; class Bacteroidia; order Cytophagales; family Spirosomataceae; genus Spirosoma. Next base: position 12,014 of record JACMPG010000072.1, on the reverse strand, counting down.
CACCAATGCGCTGCCATATCGCCGACGATACGTTTGGCGGGGGCGGTACGGCATTATTTTGCAGAAACGTCTCTAGGCCCGCTTCCACTTCCCGACTATCCGCTATAATGTCGGGGTCTTCGCCCAGCCACTCGTCAAGTTCGTCGCGGTCGGCGGCAGAGACTAGTCCTGAACGGAAGGGCTTAAACAGCAATTGGGTCAGATAACGGTTAGAAGACACAGGTTCGGTTAAATAAAGCACTACGGTAATAAATTAGGCCAGTTTAGCTGGCAATACGCACTACCTTATCAACGTAATTAGGTCAAAAATAGATTGTTTTCAGCAAAACATTCCTGACGTAAATCAGGTTACCTCCTGTTTTACACCTGTCGCGCTATTTATGAACGGTAAACCCGCTGAATATTGCTGGTTAGTACCTGATAGATTTCGGAAAGGTGAGGCTGGTCTTCCAGTAAACCAAGATGGCTTTCTACAGTGCCGAGGTCACCCCGGCGGGCGGGTCCGGTTTGTACGTCGGTGGGGTTGCTGGCCGCCAGTGCTTTACGTATAGTTTCGGTAATAAGCGGGTGCAGCGTTTCGAACGACAGGCCGAGGTCGGTGATAAGGTCATGGCTGATGCCGAGCAGGTGGTTGGTAAAGTTGGCCGCAAAAACCGCCGACAGATGCAGCCGCTGACGTTCTGGTGAGGGCAGTACGTAAACTGTATCACTGAGTTGCTGGGCCAGATCAACCAGCAGTTCTTCGATAACCGCATCACCTCCCTCTACGCAGACGGGAATCCGTTCAAACGACATGAACGGCTGATTTTTAGTAAACGTCTGGAGGGCGTAAAAAACGCCGGTATGAACGGGAACATCGCTATACACCCGCATCCCGTCTTCGAGCGACGATAAAGCAATACTGCCCGATGTGTGCACAAGCAGGGCGTTTTCGGGCAAGACCAGCCGCTGGCAAACGGCGTCGATGGCATCGTCAGGTACGGCCAGAACAAACAACCGCGAGACGCTGTCGGCCAGATTCAGGCTGGAATGCGTGTGGGCATCGTAAAGATTGCTGACCAACTGCCGGGCGTGGGTAAGCTGGCGGCTATAGACCTCGTTGATGTGGTGTCCGGCGTTTTCGAGGGCCGGTGCCAGGTGCCAGGCCATATTGCCCGCCCCGATGAAGGATATTTCCATACGTCAAGTATAAGACATTCTATCGAAATCCGGGGCTTACCTTTGGGGTTATGGCTTTCCATTCTATTCTTGTCATTATTCCGGCCTTCAACGAAGAAAACTCGGTGGGCAGCGTTGTGCGCGACATTCCGGCGGGCCTGATCGACGAAATCGTGGTGGTCAACAATAACTCCAACGACCAAACCGCTGTAGAGGCCGCCCGTGCCGGGGCTACCGTGCTGAACGAACCCATTCAGGGCTACGGACGTGCCTGTTTGCGGGGTATCGCCTACGCTAAAAACCGCCAACAAAAGCCCGATATCATCGTTTTTATCGACGCCGACTATTCAGATTACCCCGGCGAAATAACGCAGGTGGTGGGGCCAATTCTGGCTGGCGATGTTGATCTGGTGATTGGCTCGCGGGCGCTGGGACAGCGGGAGAGTGGCTCGATGACGTTTCCGCAGGTGTTTGGCAACTGGCTGGCCACCACGCTGATGCGCTGGATATACGACGTTCATTACACCGACTTGGGGCCATTTCGGGCCATTCGGTTCGATAGCCTGATTGCACTCGACATGCAGGATACGACGTATGGCTGGACGGTTGAAATGCAACTCAAAGCCGCTAAAAAAGGGTTACGGATAGTGGAAGTGCCGGTCACCTACCGGAAGCGCATCGGCTTCTCCAAAATATCGGGAACGGTAAAGGGGGCGGTCGGGGCAGGATACAAGATTATTACAACGATTTTTAAATACTGGTAGTTGTTGTCGTCATTGATTGCCATTCGTGGTCGTTTCTCAGCGGAAGCAATGTATGGCGATAGATGACTATGAATGGCAGTTAGCGGATGACGATCAACGACTATAAATAGAATGGAAGCGTCTGTACTCATTATTTATGGGCTGGCTTTGCTGCTGTTGTTTCTCTACAACTGTGGTCAACTCAGCCTGATTATCATCTACCTGCGTTCGAAACAGAAACGCCGGGACATGATTATGCAGGCCAATATCAGCCGCCCCGAAACCCTGCCCCGCGTTACGGTGCAGCTACCGGTTTATAACGAACTCTACGTTGTGGAACGGCTCATCGACGCCGTAGCTAAACTCAACTACCCTGCCAACAAGCTAGATATTCAACTCCTGGATGACTCAACTGATGAGAGTGTTGATGTCGTTGCCGCCAAAGTGGCGCAGTACCAGCAGCAGGGTCTCGATATTACGCATGTGCGCCGACCCGAACGAACGGGTTTTAAAGCGGGTGCGCTGGCCTACGGGCTGACCATTGCCAAAGGTGAATTTATCGCCATTTTCGATGCTGATTTCCTGCCCGATCCGGACTTTCTGCTCAACACCATACCGCACTTTGCCGACCCCGATGTGGCCATTGTGCAGAGCCGCTGGGAACACCTGAACGAAGATTTTTCGCTCATGACCCAGTTGCAGGCGTTTGGCCTGAACGCACACTTTACCATTGAGCAGAGCGGGCGGTACGCAGCGGGGCTTCTGGCTAATTTTAACGGGACGGGGGGCGTCTGGCGCAAAACGGCCATTGCCGATGCGGGTGGCTGGCAGAGCGACACCCTCACCGAAGACCTTGACCTGAGCTACCGCGCCCAGTTGCGGGGCTGGAAGTTTGTTTATCGCGAAGACGTTAGCTCGCCCGCCGAACTGCCCGTAGCTATGAACGCTATTAAGTCGCAGCAGTACCGCTGGATGAAGGGGGCCGCCGAATGCGCCCGTAAGCTGATCTGGAAGGTACTGAAATCGCCGAACGTGCCGCTGTTTACAAAAATCCATGCGGTTTATCACCTCTTCAGCAGCGCCACGTTCATTCTGGTACTGGTACTGGGCGTAATGAGCGTTCCGCTGATTTACGTGCGCAGTCGCCACCCGGAATGGGAGTGGGCGTTTTTTATCATCAACCTGTTCCAGTTCAATCTGCTCATCTTGCTGTCGTTCTATGGCGTTCCGTTCTGGCTGCTGAAACGCAACAATCCGGCAAAACTGGGCTGGTATTTTCCGATGTATTCAAGTCTGATGATGGGCTTGTCGCTACACAACACCATTGCGGTGATTGAAGGCTACATGGGCCGGAAAACGCCTTTTGTACGTACGCCCAAGTTCAACGTCAAAGCAGCTACCGATAGCTGGGCAGCCAACAAATACGTAAGCCGAAAGGTAAGCTGGCTCACGCTGGCCGAGGGGGGGCTAATGCTCTACTTCCTGGGCGGGCTGGGGCTGGCGTTCTACGTCCACGATTTCCGCATGTTTTTCCTGCACATTATGCTTATGGTAGGCTTTGGCATGGTGTTCATCTACTCGCTCGTTCATGCCGGGGGCTGGCCATCCGGTCGTCGGGCTTCGGTAGCAGGCGCATGAGAAAACCCCCTCTGCCGCCTTCCTTCAATCATTGGTTGTCGGTTCTGGTAATGACCTTGCTGTATCTGTTGCTGATTCAGATTGCCGACCGTTCGGCGTTCGATTCAGTAGTCATACCATTTCTGGGGTTGTTCATGGCGTACGGCGGGTATGTTATGAACTTGCGGTCTAATTCTATCCGGCAGTACCAACCCATATGGTTGCTGTTTGGCGCGGCTATCTTTTTTCGATGCCTGTTTCTGCTTACCATTCCCCGTCTTTCTGACGACGTGTACCGCTTTGTGTGGGATGGGCGGTTGCTGGCCAACGGATTCAACCCGTATTTGTACCTGCCCGGTGCGCTGGTAAATACGAAAATAGCAACGATGGCCGGGCTGGATGTAACACTGTTTCAGAAACTCAATTCGCCGAATTATTTCACGGTCTATCCACCCGTCAATCAGGCGTTGTTCGGTCTGGCCGCGTGGCTGAGCAAGGGCAGTTTTTTCTGGAATGTAGTCTGGTTACGGGTACCCATCGTGCTGAGCGAAATCGGTACGGGCTGGCTGATGATGAAACTGCTACGCCGGTCTGGCCGTAATCCAAATCTGGCGTTGCTGTACGGGTTGAACCCACTGGTAATCATTGAACTGACCGGTAATCTGCACTACGAAGCCGTCATGATTTTCTTCGTGCTGCTGGCCGTCTGGCTGGTCAATCACTACGCCGAATCAGCGCGGGGGCTCGTCTTGTCGGCGGGAGTACTGGCCATGGGTATTGCCACTAAACTCCTGCCGCTGCTGCTGCTGCCACTGGCTATCCGGTACCTGGGCTGGCGTCGGGGGGTTGCCTATTCCGTGCTGACGGGTGGGTTTACCGCGCTGCTGTTTGCGCCGTTTGCCAGTGTTGAACTGGTACAAAACGTCTCGTCAAGCGTTGGGCTGTATTTTCAGAAGTTCGAGTTCAACGCGAGTATATATTACCTGCTTCGCGAAATTGGCTACTGGATCGAAGGTTACAATACCATTGCCTACGTTGGCTTTGGGCTGTCTATAACAACGACACTGGGTATTGTATGGATTGCCTTCCGCTGGAAAAACCCGTCGATGGCGGTAAAGCTGTTAACTACGCTGACACTGTATTTTGCCCTGGCCACTACGGTACACCCGTGGTATATCTGCTCTATTGTGGCGGCTGCGGTGTTTACGCGCTTCCGGTATCCGCTGGTCTGGTCGGCCCTGATTCCAGTGTCGTACTTCACGTATTATACGCTGCCCTACCATGAAAACCTGTGGCTTACGGCCCTGGAATACGGCGTCGTGGCTATAACACTGATTGCAGAAATGCGGATTGGTGAACGGTTACCACACCCGGCTGAAGTAGATTGATGCACGACCCGAAACGCAGTCTGGTACGCTTATTCATACGCCGGAAAATCGTCCATGAACGTAACGCTGCCGGTTTCGTGATCAACGCTGCAACAGTAGTGAACCAGGCCGTTGGAAATGACCAGATACGGGGCGCGATGTACGTAATTGTAGCGGGCCACCTGATCGAACACCGCTTGCGACAGCGGTACGTGTGGTGCCTTGCACTCGACCACCAGAAACGGCTGGCCCTGCCGGTCAAACACCACAATATCGGTACGTTTCTGGGTCTGGTTGAGTGTCAACCCACCTTCGCTGCGGATCAGGGCTTTGGGGTAGGCGTAGTGGGTCAAAAGTAAATTTACTACGTGCTGACGCACCCATTCTTCGGGCGAAAGCCGGACGTACTTCCGGCGTAATAAATCAAAAATATAAGCTTTGCCTTCGATCTGCTTAGTTTTGCAGTCAAACGCGGGCAGGTTCAAGTCCAGCATCGGCGAAGTTAATCAATGAGTGAATTGTGAATGCGCGAATGAATGACTGTTCAACTGAAATTCATCAAAACATGCACGCACCGGACCGTCACTCATTCACTCGTTTACTAATTATTCTATGAAAACTAAAGAAGAAATCGTTAATAACTGGCTGCCACGCTATACCGGCACGCCCATTGAGCAATTTGGCGAGTACATCCTGCTCACCAATTTCATCAACTACGTCGACATGTTTGCCGAGAAGTTTGGGGTCGAGGTATTTGGTGTGGGGCGGGCTATGCAAACGGCAACGGCCAACAACATCACCATCATTAATTTCGGGATGGGTAGTGCCATGGCTGCCACGGTCATGGATTTACTGTCGGCCATCGAACCCAAAGCGGTGCTGTTTCTGGGTAAGTGCGGGGGGCTGAAAAAAACGCAGGTTGGCGATCTGGTGCTGCCCATTGCCGCCATCCGGGGCGAAGGTACCAGCAATGATTACATGACACCCGAAATTCCGGCTTTGCCCTCGTTCCGGCTCCAGCGGGCCGTATCGTCGATGATTAAAAAACACGAACTCGACTACTGGACCGGTACCGTTTACACCACCAACCGGCGCATCTGGGAGCACGACGAGAAGTTCAAAAATTACCTGCTCGAAACCCGGGCCATGGCCGTCGATATGGAAACGGCCACGCTGTTCATCGTTGGTTTTGCCAATTCCATTCCACACGGCGCCCTGTTGCTCGTGTCCGATAATCCGCTGGTACCGGAGGGCGTGAAAACGGAAGAAAGCGACAAGCGCGTAACGGGTCAGTTTGTGAACAAACACCTCGAAATTGGCATCGACTCCCTGCTGGAACTCGAAAGCTCCGGCGATTCGGTCAAGCACCTGCGGTTCGAGTAGCAACGCCTGACCAACCTGGTCAGACGCTGTACCCCGGATGTTAGTTGCAGTAATCGCTGATGGCTTTATAGCTGGGTGTGTAGCCCAGCTCACCCGCTTTGGAGAGGTCCAGACAACCGGCGTTTTCGTCGCCAAGACTGTGTTTGAGAACGCCCCGCACGTAATAGACTTCGGCGTAGTTGGGCGTTAGCTTTACAGCACTGTTGCAGTCCATAATGGCCGCCCGCTGATCGCCCTGCATCGACTTAATCATACCGCGCGTAAAATAGGCTTCCGAATAGGCCGGGTTTAGCTCAATGGCTTTGTTGAGGTCGGCAATGGCGGTTTTGGTGTCACCCTGCTTGCTGCGGCTGACGGCCCGGCTGAAATAGGCTTCGGCCCGGTCATCGCCGAGTTTATTGAGTTTATTTCGTTCCTGAACTACGTTCCGCAGGTTGTCGAGAATGGGGCGGGTAACGCGGCCACTGTAGGTGATCTTGGCGTTGGGGTCGCTGCTGTTTATCTCAATAGCCTGATTGAAATCCTGTACGGCCCCCTTCTGATCGCCGAGTTTGCTGCGGCAAAATCCACGCCCGTAGTAGGCCCGCACATTGTCATTTTTGAGCGCTATGGCTTTGGTGTAGTCGGGCAATGCGCCCTTATAATCCTCAAGTTTACCTTTGGCAAAGGCCCGATAAAAGTAAGAATCGCCGTCTTCGGGGCTGAGTTCAATGGCTTTGTTCAGATCAGCTACGGCTCCGGCATAGTCGTTGAGTTCAACCTTCGAGTTGCCCCGCGAAGCATACGCCTGTGGCCGCTTAGGACTGGCATCGATTACTTTGGTGAAATCGGCCAGGCTACCGGCAAAATCGTCAAGTTTCTGTTTGGTGGTACCCCGATTGTAATACGCCGAAATGTTGGCTGGGTCAAGTTCGATGACCTTATCGAAATCGAGCAGGGCGGCCCGGTTCTGATCAATTTGCCCCCGGCTGATGCCCCGGTTGTAATACGCCTGTGGGTCGTCCGGGTTGAGTTCAATGGAGCGACTGTAATCCAGTAATGCCCCCCGATGATCGTCCTGCTTACTTTTGCTAATGCCCCGGCTCATGTAGGCTAAGGCGTCTTTTGAATTGATTTCGATGGCATGATCGTAGTCAAGAATAGCCCCCCTATGATCCTTCAGGCTGGCTTTGGCTACGCCCCGATTATAATAGCTGGCGGCATTGTCGGGGTTCATCGTGATCGACATCGAGAATGCCTGAAGGGCACCCGTATAGTCGCCGGCTTTGCTTTTTGTAAGACCACTGTTGAAAAGGTCGGAAGCTGACTGTTGAGCAATCGTGTTGATACTTAGAAGGCAACAGCCGAGTAGAAAGGCAATTGACAGGCGTTGTCGATTCATGGAATTGAGAGGAGCTACGGTGAAAAAGCAAATCATTGGACTATAAAATTAGGCGTTCCAGTCGGGTAAGCCAAGTTTGCTTTTTGTTAAGTTTCGCCAAGTCATTATATTTCGCATTTGTATAAATTACCAGTCAGGCCACTTTTCGGCGTGTTGCCTATTTTCAATTCGTGTCTTTTCAGGACATTATGTCGTATCTGTACTCTTCGCCGTAGAGAATGTGTGTCATTTTGCCCTGTTTTTAGTGTTGGTACGTCGTTTGATTGAGGGGTGATGTGTTCGGAGACGAACAGTTCACTCAAATCAGCAATCAATCATGGCTACTTTAGTTCAATATAACCGCCCTGCCTTCTTCAGTCCGCTGCATACGCGCCCGGTTGTCAATCGCTTTTACAATACCCGGCCCAACGGTCCGGCTGCCAACGTTCAGGAAACCGAAACCGGCTTCTCGCTGGCTTTGGCTACGCCCGGTCTGAAAAAGGAAGATTTTACCATCAGGCTCGAAAATACTATGCTGACCATCAGCTACCAGCCCGAAGCTACCGAAACAAAGGAGATATTTACCCGCCAGGAATTCGGCGTGAGCCCATTTGAACGGAGTTTTCAGCTTCCTAAAACTGTTGACGCCAACGCCATTACGGCAGCCTACGCCGACGGTATCCTGACGGTACAACTGCCGAAGGTGGAAGTAAAAAGCGAAGTGAAGGAGATCAGTATCTCGTAAAGAACTGTTTTAACACAGAGGAACGGAGATTACACAGAGCTAACGCAGAGAATTTTCTCTGATTTCTCTGCGTAATCTCCGTTTCTCTGTGTTAGAAACTTTTTCTTTGCAGTTGAAATGCAAACTCAACCAAATGATACCCTCGCATCACTGCGGATCCCTGACTTCCGGTATTTTGTAACGAACAGTTTCCTGATCACGGCCACGCTGCTGATTCAGGAAGTGACCCTGGGTTACGAACTCTATAAAATGACCCACGAGCCGCTGGCCCTCGGTCTGGTGGGCCTGGCCGAAGCTATTCCATTCATTATCCTCTCGCTCTTTGGTGGTCACCTCGCCGACCGGCGCGACAAAAAGCGGATTCTTCAATGGAGTCTGGGCGTCATTACGCTGGGGTCGGTTATCATGTACTTCGTGTTCCAGCCCTCTGTAGTAAGCCACCTTTCGCAAACAGCGCAATTGGCCACGATTTACGGGGTGCTGATGCTCATTGGCACAGCCAAGGGGTTTTATTCGCCCGCCAGTTCGTCGCTGAAGCCGTTTCTTGTGCCGCGCGAACTGTACACTAACTCGGCCACCTGGAGCAGTTCGTTCTGGCAGGCGGGAGCCATTGCCGGGCCGGGCGTGGCAGGGTTTCTGTACAGTGGTCTGGGTTTTGATAATACGTTGCTGGTGGTGATTGGGCTGCTGGTGGTGTGCTTTGTGCTGATCTCGCTGGTGAATCGTAAGCCGGTGCCGGTCAATGATGCGCCCAAACTGGGCCTGCGCAAAAGCCTGGGCGAAGGCTTTGATTTCGTCTTTAAAACGCCCATCGTTCTCTACGCAATCTCGCTCGATCTGTTCTCGGTACTCTTTGGGGGCGTAGTAGCCATCCTGCCCGTCTTTGCCGAAGATATTCTGCGCGTGGGGGCCGAAGGACTGGGCTTTCTGCGGGCCGCGCCCAGCATTGGGGCCGTATTGACACTGGCGTACATGACCCGCAACCCACCCACCTATAACGCCTGGCGTAATATGCTGCTGGCCGTGGCAGGTTTTGGTGTGGCCACTATCATATTTGCGGTGTCGACTAACTTCTATCTCTCGCTGTTTATGCTGGCCCTGACCGGTGCGTTCGACAGTGTGAGCGTCATTATCCGGCAAACGATTATGCAGATTTTCCCGCCCGATCATCTGCGCGGGCGCGTAGCGGCTGTCAACGGCATATTCGTGAGTACATCCAACGAAATCGGCGCGTTTGAGTCGGGGCTGATGGCCAGTCTGGTCGGTACGGTGCCGTCGGTGCTGGGTGGTGGTGTGCTAACGCTGGTGGTACTGTCGTACATATACGTAAAATCCAAACACCTGTTCAGCGTAAAATTATCATAGAGGCCGTTGGTTAGGCCGATGGTCTGTTCCGGCGTTGCACGTAACTGATTACGTCGATCTCCTGGTTGAGCAGGACACGGGTGTTAAACAGCTCCCAGAACAATTCGTCGGGCAGGTTGTAGTGTTGCTGGACCTGCATCATGTCGCGGATGCTGGCTTTGAGAGGCAGCGTAGGTTGCGACAGCGAAAAATCAGCGGGTGTGCAATAGGTTTCCATAGGGGGTAGAAGTTTTCGTTGAGAAACACGTTGTGTGGGTTGGTAAACGCCTTCGTTTCGAGAATGTTTCCCCTAAATTTCATGACAGAAATGCGTTCGTCAAAAAATACTATGCTCAACGCCTTTCTGAACCACTGGTGGCCTGTTTGGGCCAGAAAACTCGTAATGGCAAATACACATAAATTTCATTAGACTTTAAAAATCAACTACTTATCATGCGTACATCGCTCGTTTTTGCACTCGTTTTTATCGCTGGCATAACGCTGACGGCCATGTTGCCACCGGTTGCTCCGAAGCCCATGAAGCTCGTAAAAGTCTGGGAAACCGACACCACCCTGCGCGTACCCGAATCCGTTTTGTTCGATGGGAAGAACACGCTCTATGTGGCTAACATCGACGGAAAGTCCGATGCCCTCGATGGGGCCGGGTTTATCTCGAAGGTATCGCTCGATGGCAAGATCGAAACCCTGCACTGGGCCGACGGGCTGAACGCACCTAAGGGCATGGGCATCCACAAAAACCGGCTTTACGTGACCGATGTATATCGGCTGGTGGTCATTGACCTCGCTACCGGACAGGCCGTGAAAACCTACGATGCCGTTGACCCGAAAAAAGCGTTTCTGAACGACGTAACGGTAGCCAAAGACGGAACGGTCTACGTATCGGACAGCCGCGACGATAAAATCTACCGGCTCAAAGACGGCACCTGGACGCTCTGGATGGAGGGCGAGCAGCTCAACAAACCAAACGGTGTGCTGGCCGTGGGTAAGGACAAACTGATGATTGGCAGCACCAAAATCGGCGCGTTGCAGGCGGTAGATTTAGCCACCAAAACCATGATGATCATTGCCGACGGTATGGCCGCTACGGATGGGATTGTGTCGGACGGTAAGGCGGGCTATTTTGTGTCGGACTGGAACGGGCAGGTATTTCACGTCACGGGCGGGGGCGAAAAACAACAATTGCTGAACACCCGCGAGGCCAAAGTGAACGCTGCCGACATCGAATATGTCTCTAAAAAGAAGCTGCTCGTTGTACCCACATTCTTCGGTAACAAACTGGTTGCGTACCGGGTAGAGTAATTAGTGGGTGAGTTTTCCCGCCTTGACAAAGTACAACGCCCGTCCCCTTTTCAACAGGAGCCGGGCGTTGTGTTATTCGGGGATTGGTTTTATAACTGACGTTATGTTATGTGAAATAGGATAGAATGGGAATCTCCTATTGCTAGAGCGGCTTCTTTGTTTTGTTACAAACTGGTTAATGTCAGCCTATTCAATTCTGTAGGCCCTGCAACCAAGTCTTCATCTCCTGCGGGGCTAACCTTTGGAGAAGATCCATAGGTGGTGTTTTCTTACCCGTAGGACCATATTCATCAATGGCTATCTGTACTAATCGGGTCTTAAATCTGGGATAAAGCATGTACCCTAACCGAGCAAACTGCTCCTGATACCAACCATAATTAACGCCACCAACTTTATAATAGAGCCGCTCAAAATCATTCAAGCTGCGATAAGTCGGACGGTAGGTTCGCGGGCTTCCTGCTAAATCAGAGGACATTAGGGATATGTTTTTGGTTTGCAGATAGCAGACAGCAAAATAAGTAGCGAAAAACTCGTTCGCCCATTGAACCGGAATGGGGGCCTGATGAAGAGTTATCTGGAAGTAGTGACCCAGCTCATGTACTGCTACTAAATCTACTGTATCAGTGGGGCTATTCAGGGTAGCAGCCAGTAGTCGGGGCACTGCCATTCGTTGGGAGATACTACCTACGGCTAAGTAGTTAGTGGAGTCGTCGTAGAATGGTACTTGAACCTTATCAACGACATATAAGGGGACAGAAAATGACTTGCCCGGAAACTGGGCTTCGTAAAAAGCGACGGCGTCTTGAATAAGCTGCTGGGTGGCTTTAGCCCGGTTTAACCGGCCTGGGGAGTGGTATGTTTTAACTTTACCGGATAGCGAATCAACCACCAACTTCTGGGCAGACCCTGCTAAGTTGATCGTTAATAGAGCTAGCAGTACAAAAAACAATTTGTTCATGGGTCATGGACTAACTAGT
>JACMPG010000071.1 GCA_014377625.1 Spirosoma sp. | reverse complement strand
TGATGGCATTGACGTGCTGTCAGTTGACTTCCTTCGTGTAGAGAAAGTTCAGGATTTCGCTATCGTTGATATGACCTGGTACGTCCTTCAGCAGTAGACTGGGTGGTGATGCAGCTCGTTTCATTCTAATTGATCCTACTATAGATATGGCAAATATAGGCAATTTTACCTTTTTAAGAGGGCAAAGCTACCCATTTTGTCGTTTGGCTGGATACGCGGCAGATTTGATAATTGGCCACCTTTGAATTATTCGAGATGTCAGACAGCTTATTCCGGAGCATCTCAACATAGTTCAGCAAAAGCTCATCGATCAATTTTAATAGACTGTCAAAAAGCGCTGTATAATAGCGAGTTAGAACAAAAAACTTGCATCAGGAAATCGTTCAGGAAACCCCTTCGATAATTGTACAGCTATTCTAGCAAACTGACCAATCAGGTCAATTCGCGGGTAAGCCCAAAACGTTCACGAAAAGGTTGCTTTTCGTAGACGGTTACTAAGGAAAGTACAAAATAGTAAAAAGGGAATGTAGGGAAAGGCTTATTTAGTATTTAATGGTAAAATACTATTTTGAGAGTAGTTTTATTTAATTGTTGTTGTAGGCTTTGGTGGAAATCTTTTACTCCTAACTAAACAACCCGCTAGACCATAGCAAATGATTGACGGGTGGCCTGTTAAAATTGAACTCGTTGATTAATGCTGAGCTTTTATTGATTAATCGCTCTGTTCTGATCCCCTTCAGCTCGTAATTCGTGTAGGCAATTGACGCATAAACACGTGTGTTCTCCAAACTCCAATTCGCAATAGTCTCGAATATAACGGAGGTCACTTGGTGTGAGATCAATCCACATACAATCGCATTGAAGAATGGTGTTTACTCGACAGGTAAACAAACGTCCGCAACGGGGGCAGCTGTCAGGGGCGTGTTTATCGGCGGTCATGAGCGAACTATGATTGGCTGAAGAAATGAAAAACAAGTCCGATATCGGTACGGAGTAATTAGCCAGAAAACTACAATTGATCCCTCAGTGTTCATCGCATGGGACTATACATCTAGTACCACCCGTCAACTGTTTTTTTCGTCGAGTTGGTTCGATCATACCCTACGTGCCTTGCCTGCCGCTGGCGACAGCAGCAGGGTTTCCGGCTGACGACGCTCGTACCCCTTTATCCTTCAACATCTGACCGATTTCCTTGGCTAAATAGATGGACGCTTCAATCTCGGCTTTGCGAATGGCAATGCTTTCAATATTGAAGCCGAAGGGGATGGAACGCTCCAAGCAGAAAGCGGTCAGTGCTGCGGCAATGTCGAGGCAGATTTTCACTGATTTTTGGAGCATATCCGCTGATTGCTTCAGTTCCGCTTTTAATTCATCGGGTACGTGAATCCCCAGCCACTCCATAAAATGCAGCGTTTTGACTGATCCGCAGGCGGTAAGCGTGAAAATGATCGTCGGGGGCTTTATTCGCTGCCGGTTACAACTTTGGGCTAGGTCTTCAATAACCTGTCTGGCGTAATCCAGATTGAAAACACATTGGGAGATAAAGTACGATACCCCACAGTTCATCTTATCCAGCATCCGGACATCCTCATCGTTTAATACGGCATGCCGCTCGGGGATGGTCACCGCCCCGATAACGGATGTATTCTGGTGCTTACTCCAGATTTTATAGGCTTCTGGCAGGCTCGTTTTTACGGGGTAGTTCGGTGTCGGTACGCCCACAAAAACGGGGTAGAACTGGTGCTCATGCAGCGCTTCCAGCCAATGGGACAGTTCCTCACCGGAAAATCTACCGGCAGGACGATAGATTATTTTCGGTACGGGTAAACTACCCAGAAAGTCGGCGGCAAAAACAAGTGGATCAAGCGCATTTAAAAAGGGGAAGGGTCTTTCCTGGTTGGTCCGGGCCGATTCATCCTGTACATCATAAACGACCAGGGCATCGATATCCAGGTCGGAGAGCCGCTCCAGCGTCTTTTTTGCAATCTCGGCCACACGTTCAGCAGGCGTACCCACTTTGGGTGGTGTGATGCCATACAGCAGCATACCTGAGACTCCGGATTTAATCTTTTCTAGAAACATGAGAATACTTGAACCAGGGCTATGGGCTTTTTTGCCAGGGTTTATGACTAGTTCTATAAGGGGTGTACTGCCACCAGCTCTTGCACTTATGAACGGACGTGAGTTGATCCCGTCTCATTGTCGGAGCGAGAAAATACGGCATTGATCAACTCGACAATCGTCTTCCTATCGGTTTCGGTTACCCCCGTGATGTGATAGCAGCCGTACCAATCCGGATACCCAGTCAGGGAGGCTATGGGTTCGTTTACTCACCAAAACATTCTGCCGAATTATTTTCCGTTTCATGGAGCCTGACTGAATGCAGAAAAACGCCGATATTGCGTTCAATTGGCGTTTTTAACTGCGTGAATATAGCCATACATAGCCGCTCGGTCGTCGCCATTTTGCCGGTCATAAAGTCGACATCCAGGTTGAGGTTTTTATGGTCGAGCTTTTCGATTATGTGATCCTGTATGATCACTTTAAGCTGTTTCAGGTCGATCAGGTAACCCGTCGCATCACTAACCTCACCCTTCACGGTTACCAACAGCGTATAGTTATGACCATGCCAGTTGGGGTTGGCGCATTTGCCAAACACGTCTTCGTTCTTTTCAGCACTCCATTCCTCCCGGTACATCCGGTGGGCGGCATTGAAGGTTTCCCGGCGGGTAACATATACGACCATTAATTACTAGGTTTAAAGCAAGGCGAACGATACCATCCGCCTTGCTTGTCCGTCAATTACGCTTCTATCTGGATTTGTTCCCGCGCCTGTTTAGCGGCAGCCACCATGTTCTCTAAAGCCTCTTTGGTTTCTGGCCATTTACGGGTTTTCAACCCGCAGTCCGGGTTCACCCACAAGTTCTGCGCCGGTAGTAGCTCGGCGGCTTTGGTTAACAGGGCAACCATCTCCTCTATGCTGGGAACACGGGGCGAATGAATGTCGTAGACACCGGGACCGATTTCATTGGGATACTCAAAATGAGCGAAGGCATGCAATAACTCCATCTGGGAACGTGAGGTTTCGATGGTGATTACATCTGCGTCCATAGCGGCAATGTGTTCAATGATATCGTTAAACTCGCTGTAGCACATGTGGGTATGGATCTGTGTCCGATCCTGTACCCCACTGGCCGTTATCCGGAAGGCTTTCACGGCCCAATCCAGGTAATGGGAGCGCTTGGCTTTGCGTAAGGGCAACCCTTCCCGAATAGCTGCTTCATCGATCTGCACAATACCGATACCGGCCGCTTCCAGGGCCAGCACTTCATCATGAATGGCCAAAGCGATCTGGTTGGTCGTGACATCCCGGGGCTGATCGTCGCGCACAAAAGACCATTGCAGGATCGTTACGGGTCCGGTCAACATGCCCTTCATGGGTTTATCGGTCTGGGCAGCCGCGAATTGGCTCCAGCGCACAGTCATGTCTTTCGGGCGGCTGACGTCACCGTAAATCACCGGTGGCTTAACGCAGCGGCTACCATAGCTTTGTACCCAGCCATTTTGGGTGAACAGAAAGCCATCCAGCTGTTCGCCGAAATATTCCACCATGTCATTCCGCTCAAATTCACCATGAACCAATACATCGAACCCAATCGCTTCCTGCCAGCGAATGACATCAATGGTTGCTTGCTCAATAGCTGCTTCGTACTGCTCAACGGTGAGTTCACCCTTCTTGAATTTAGCCCGTAACTGACGGATATCGTCCGTTTGCGGGAATGATCCGATCGTCGTGGTTGGGAACGAAGGCAGACTGAATCGATCGTGCTGGATTTGCTGACGGATTGGGAACGCACTGATACGGGTTGTGTCCGCTTCGGTGATGGATACTACCCGATCTTTCACTGCCTGCTTATGTACTTTCTGGGATGCCCGGCGGCCTTCGATGGCTATTTTATTCGCTTGCAGCAGGGCATCGTTTCCTTCAGCAATCTGCTTAAGTTCACGGACCTCATTCAACTTTTGTTTAGCAAAGGCCATCCAGTTTTTAATTTCCGCATTAAGCGCAGTTTCCCCATCTAGATCGATCGGGCTATGCAGCAGCGAACAGGACGGCGCAATGATCACCCGGTCCGTTCCCAGCTTTTTAACGGCTTTATTGATCAGGTTCAGGGATGTTGAGTAATCATTTCTCCAGACGTTACGCCCGTCAACTACACCTAACGAAAGCTTTAGCGTCGCTGGAAGTAAAGCCAGCACTTCATCCAGTTGCTCTGGCGCACGGACCAGATCAATATGCAAGGCACTGACCGGCAGGTTAACGGCTAACTGGGTATTGTCCAGTAACGCATCGAAATACGTAGCGACCAGGAGGTTAACCCCGCTGACTTGGTTGGCCATTCGGCGATAAGCAAAGTCAAAGGCTTCTTTCTCTTTTTTCGACAGATCAAGGGCCAGACAAGGTTCGTCCAACTGAATCCATTTTGCGCCCAATCCTTTCAGTCGGTTAATGATGGCCACATAAACGGGCACTAATTTTTTGATCAGGTCAATGCGGTCGAAGCCAGGTTCTTTTTCTTTGCCCAATAATAAATAACTAATTGGTCCAACCAACACCGGTTTGGCTTTCTCGCCCAGAAGTTGCTTGGCATTCGTATAGTCACTGAATAGGTTTTCCTGAAAAATGTGAAATTCCTGATCGGCTGTAAATTCGGGTACGATGTAATGGTAGTTTGTATCCAGCCACTTGGTCATTTCCATAGCGGTAATATCAAGCCCCTCTTTCTGATAACCACGGGCCATCGCGAAGTATAGGTCCGTGACGCCATTCTCTGCTACGTTGGCTAGTAATGGTGCGTAGCGTTGAGGGATAACGTCCAGCAACAGGCTCATATCCAGCGTCTGATCATACAAACTAAAATCATTACAGGGGATCAGATCAATACCGGCGTTAAGTTGGGTTTGCCAGTTTTCCTGTTTAATGGTTTGGGCGATCTGAAGGAGTTCTCTCAGGCCGATTTTGCCTGCCCAATACTGTTCACTGGCTTTTTTGAGTTGTCGTTGACCACCAATCCGGGGATAACCCAGGTTCTGCGTTAGCATGTCCGTTGCTGATTAAATAAAAAATAGTTAAACGTGCTTGGATAAATGGGGACAACGCTTCGGGGAAAGAGCACACGCAAACCTAGAAGCCAACAGAGGATCGTCTGGCAGGGCTATTGGGTCAGACTACGTGTTTTATTCCGCGAAAACATTGTCTTTCCGGCAGCAGGCAGGTCTCCTGGCTTATAACCTGACGTCCGTCCTTCCCAACCCGATTAGAGCCAGTGGATTTGCGTGTGACGCCAGTTGATGCGTTACTTACAGTTGCGCGACAGCTCGGGATTTTCACCACAGGGGTGGGCCACCCAATTCCCTTTTCATTCCGATTTTCATCGAAAACCTCTTGCCGTAACTTGAATCTTGTGATAGATTAAAAATCTACACAAAGCTATAACCTAAGATTCAATCTCTTCAGCAAGCCTATTTCTTCGGATTAAAAATCTACTTTTGCTAACTCAGAAGATAATTCTTCTTTTGAGAAGTCAGATTTTAGCGATAATAGGAAATTATTCTGTGGACAAATTGGATAAGGTTGACACGCAGTTGCTTCAACTGCTGGGCGAAAACGCGAAGCTGACGATTAAAGAACTGGCGGATCGAGTAAATCTATCGCATACGCCGGTTTTTGAGCGGGTGAAACGACTGGAGCTGAATGGGTATATTAAAAAGTATATCGCTCTGATCGATGCTGAAAAGCTCAATTATGGACTCGTTGTATTTTGTAATATCAAGCTGAAGCAGCACGATAAACGCATTGGCCATGAGTTTGTCGCCGACATTCTTCGGCTAGGCGAAGTTGTCGAATGTTACAATATTTCCGGAGATTTCGATTTTTTGTTGAAGGTGTATGCGAAAGATATGAAGCACTATCAGGATTTTGTCTTTAATAAGCTGGGGTCTGTAAAAAGTATTGGAAGCACCCATAGCACCTTTGTCATGAGCGAGACCAAAAACACCTATAACGTTAATTTTTAGTCTGTCGAGGCAGAAAGGCAACTTGAAAATATACCATTCGTAATTAAAAAGGCTTGAACCCTTCAACTCTTCATCTTATTGATTGAGTACAATTTGAAGAGCTTTCGTTTTCGTACAGTAAAACCCTTGGCCAAGTGGACGTCGTCTGTTGTTCAGTGAAATAGACTGCCCTTCGCCACCAATGACCTAAACCGTTCACGAAATGATTATCCCGGCTGAACGCTTACTATGAAAAGTACAAAAACAAAAAAAAGCAGATACTGAATTTTTCTCCGTCCCATATGGGGCTAAAGTACTATTTTGACGTGGTAGGAAACCGGGTAATAGCCCATGTTTTATGGCTCTGTTCACAAGGAAACTGACGTTTATAGAGCATGACCAAATAAAGAAGCCGAACCCACAACATTAGGTCAGCCTGAAAAAGCCGCACCAGATGAATCTGATCGCGGCTTTTTCAGGCGAGTGGGTGTACCTGCTAAATCATCTGTTTTAAAGTTAATCGGCAGGAGACAAGAGTTGAAAAATCTGAATGTGTCGGCCCTGCAGGCTGTTAACGTAGCGGTTATACACAACCTGATCGCCTTTATTCGACCAGATAACCCCGTTGATGGGACGAGCATCATCCGACGACCGGCTGGTCATTCGCTGAGACTTTCCGGTTTCTATATCCGTAATAAATACGCTATTATCAGCCGCATAGGCAATTCGTTGCCCGTCGGGGCTGAAATTAAACGGCGTCTGAATAGCAAACGGCTGGTGGGTCAATTGCCGAACCGCCCCACCCGTGGACCTCACGCCAAAGAGTTGAATCAGCCCGGCGGAATCTTTGGCCAGAAAGCCAATAAGCGAGCCGTCCGGCGTAGTGCGCAACCAGTGGCGCGGGCCTTCGATACCTCGTTCTGAAAACGTAATCCGGCGTTGTTTCGTACCAGCGGGAGGATTGGGCCGGGTGGTAGTGGTGCCTTCGAGGGGCTGGTTCGGGGCGGGGTTAGTCAGGTCGTCGGGCAGGTCCAGCACGAACACTTCGGTGATGGTCTGGTTGGCCCCGTTGCGCACATTGCCCTGAAATGCCAGCGCCCGCTTCTGCCAACTGCCGTCTGTTTTTCGATACCCATTGCGCCCAATCCAGGTCTCGTCGAATGCTTTGTCGATGTCATCACTGCCGGGTCTGGGCTGTTCCACAACAGTTGCCACAACCGTAGCAAACCATTCCCCATCGAACGTATCGGCATCGTTACCCTTCCCAACCGACACGCGCCCGACGGGTGCCATAACGCCCACCGTTCGCAAATCGCGCGTTGATGAATCAGTCTGGGAAAGCTGTTCAAGTATGGCATCATTGTAGGTGAAACTCACCAGTTCGCCGTCGGCAGTCCACTGATGGGCGTGTGTGCCGCCCCGCAGTGCACCGGGCGTAAACGGGGTCACCATATCCCGACCGTCCAGAAAGCAGGGTTTCTGGGGTTGATTTATACTGACCAGTACACCCGTACGGCGGGTGATGGCGTAGGGCTGCTGGGCGTTGGCGTTGCGCAGTCCGTGTAAAAACAGCACGGCGGGTTTGGTGGGGCAGAACGTGGCGGCACCCATGCCCGGCCCGTGTTGGGTCTGGTTGGGTGCGTGATAAAGCAACCGCGTTTCGCCCGTGCCGACATGCACCATTTCAATGCAGCAAGTCTGTCCCAACTGCGTATCGAGGTTGCGGGTGTCGTAAACGACCCAGTTATCATCGGACGAAAAAACCTGCGTATTGTTCAACGTGTGGCCTTTAGCCCCGTGAGTAAGCTGCGTTTCGGTGGGCGCCATACGTAGTGAGAAATCGCCTGACTGACTCTGAGCAGGCAGCCAGGCGATTTGAAGGATAAGCAAAAAAAGAAGCCGGATTTCCGTTATTTCCATTCCGGGTGCTGTACCAGTTTCGTGGCGTTGTCGATGGCGGTTTGTGGTATCGGCCAGACGTAGTTTTTAGCCGGTTTGAACACGCGGGTTTCAATGTTCTGGAGCGGCAGTACGCCCGGAATAGCGACGCTGACGACGGTTTTGTTCAGCACCTTGTCGGCTATTTTCCAGCGCAGAATATCGTAATACCGCAATCCCTCACCGGCCATCTCGACCCGGCGCTCGTTCCGAATCAATCCGCGCAGGGTTTCCTGCGTGGCGTAGCGGCTGCGGTCTACCTTCGGCATGCCGGCCCGCGTTCTGATCTGATCAAGAGTGTTGTACACGGTCTCGTCGGGGCCTGATGCTTCGTTTTTCGCTTCGGCATACATCAGCAGTACGTCGGCGTAGCGAAAGATAATCCAGTTGACCCAGCTGGACCGCTGCTGATTGGCCACATCGGCAATGTACTTCCGATAGTACAGGTACGTTTTGGCCTGCGTCTTGGCGTCCTTGTTATTGACCGGATCATACTTTACACCCGCAAACGTTTCAAACGGGGTGATAAACGTCTGCATGAACCGGGGGTCGCGGTTATCGAACGGCTTGAGCGGGTCGTACAGGGGCGACTGGGTGATGGGCAGGCCGTCTTTGCTTTCGTAGGAATTAATAAGATCCGGCAGTGGTAAGGACAAACCTGAGCCACCTATCTGATAAAAACCATACGAAAACTGGATCGTGTGCACCGCCAGGTCTTTGGCGTACTGACGCGCCAGGATCACCTCTTTGGTTTGGTTATTGAAGTTCGACTGGAATACTTCGTTGAAAGTAGAATGCAACTGATACACGTTCAGATCCATGACGGCCTTTGCGGCTACGGAAGCTTCGGCCCATTGATTGTTGTAGAGTAGCATCCGGGCCTTCAGGGCCAGCGCGGCACCTTTGGTTATCCGGCCATTGTCGGCTGCGGAGGGGTAACGGGCGGGGAGGTTCGGAATAGCCTGCTCCAGCTGGTCGAGGGCATATTTGAGCACAATGGCCTTGTCACTTTTGGGGATGTCAGCTTCCGGCAGCGACAGTACTTTATCAACCAGCGGCACGTCTCGGTACAGCATTGTCATCTCAAGATACCGCATGGCGATAATAAACTGGGCCTCTCCCTTCAGTCGCTTGCTCAGCACCGGGTCAATATTGGGTATGCCATCAACTCGGGACAGCAGTTCCAGACACTGGCGAATGGTGCTATATCCCCACTTGGAAGCAACGATAGACGAGGTTGGTTCGTAGGTTCCGTTGGCGATGACGGCATTGGCAGTTGTTACCGTATATGCATCGTCGCTCATAGCGTTGAAGACGTAGTCATCCGCGCCGGGCAGATCTTGGTAGGCACTGTTAATCCAGGTGATGGCATCCTGGTCGGTTTTCCAGAATAGTTTATCGGACGGGGCTGTCAGGGGCAGCGTCTCCAGAAAATCATTTTTACAGGCCGCTGCTGAGCATATCAGCAGAATGAGAGCCATTAAACGAATTGAGTGCATAATAAGATTGGTTTAAGGACGGGTCGGACGTCACAGAGAAAGATTAATGCCGAAAGTGGTCACTTTACTGAGCGGATAAAAATTGCCGCTTCCATTGGGGGCTTCGGGATCGAAGGCCAGCAGTTTGGTGAACGTAACGAGGTTTTCGCCACTGAAATACACCCGCAGCCGCGAAATCTTCAGCCGCTCCGTCAGCTGGGACGGGATGGTGTAGCCCACCTGAATGTTCTTGAGTCGGAAGTAAGCCGCGTTTTGCAGGTGAAACGACGAAAAGGCTTTGTTTATACCACCAATGCGGGTTTTTGGAAAGTAGGCATTGGGCGTTTCGGGCGTCCAGCGATCAAGATGGATGTCAAGGGCCGAGGCCAGATTGTCTTGAAACGCATTTCCCGCTAACGAAGACAGGTAGGTTTGCCGGTACCCCACGCCCTGCCCAAAGGCGGATAAATCGAATCCTTTCCAGGCCAGGTTTACGTTCACGCCGTAGGGAAACATGGAATTCTGCCGACCCAGATGAACGCGGTCGTCAGCGGTGATGGTTTTAGGATTACCGCCGTTTTCCACAAACCTGATGTCGCCGGGTCCCGTTCGTATGTTCTGGAACGAACTGGCTTTCACTTCTTCTGCCGTCTGAAACAGGCCGGCCGCTTCCCAACCAAACCATTCGTTTACACCGTATCCCACTTCGGTGATATTGTTGCCGCTAATGCGAGTTCCTAGCCCACCCACGTCCACCACCGTTTCGCGGGCGTTGGAAAGGAGCACGCCCACGCCGTACCGCAGCCCGCCAATCTGATTCTGGTGCCGCACATCAACCTCCCAGCCTTTGTTGTCCACAATACCCACATTCTGGAACACGCGGCCCCGCCCGTAGGTATCCGGCACGGGCGGTTGCAGCAGAATCCCCCGCGTCCGGTCCTGAAACAGGTCCAGAGTCACGGTTAATTTGTTGCTCCAGAAACCGGCATCAAGGCCGAGGTTCACGGTCCGTTTGGTCTCCCAGGTTAAATCCGGGTTTGGGTTGCCGCTGTAAAAAGCGGTTGTGTTGGGCAGCCCGTTGAAATAGTAAGCCCCCGTACTGACCGTTGAGGCAAACTGGTACAGGGCTACATTCTGATTACCCACCTGCCCCCACGAAGCCCGTAGTTTCAGGTTATTGACCACGCGGTTGCTCTTCAGGAACGGCTCATCGCTGATGCGCCATCCGCCCGAAACAGACGGGAATATACCCCAGCGCACCGGGGCTGCAAACCGGGATGAACCGTCGTACCGCACAATGCCTTCGAGCAGGTATTTTCCTTTATACTCGTAATTGGCCCGGCCAAAAAAGGACTGAATAGCCCACTCCGAAGCCGTACCGCGGGCGGTCCAGGTTTGTGTATCAGCCGAGCCGGCGTCGACCACGTAGATTTCGTCGGTTAGAAAATTACGGCGACCTACCGTTTCGGCAAAGTTCTGGTTCCACTCGCGCGAGAAACCACCCAGCAGTTTAACCGTATGGTCGCCCAGGGTTTTGTTGTAGTTCAGTAGCAGTTGCAGGGTATGATAATAGTCCGTCTGGTTGGCCGTCAGCAGCGAATTGGTGTTGTAATCGAAGTCAACCGTTTTAAAATCGACTGGACTGACAAACTTCATGCGCTTGCTGTAGTCCACCCGGCGCGTCTGATCAAATTTGCCGCTGTACATACCCGTCAGCGATAGGCCATCCAGAATCCGGTAGTTGACCGTCAGGGCGCCCGTCAACCGGTTGAGCCGCTCCCGTGCAAATCCACCATCTTCCGATTCCAGCCCGAACCGATTGGCCCAGCCTGTTACCGACGACCACTGTCCGTCAGGATTAAGAATAGGATAGACAGATCCCCGCCGAAAAGCCTCGAAAATATAGTCGTTCAAGGTGCGGGTAGGCCCGTTGGGAAACGTGGCTTCCGAGGGAGCTTTTTGCAGCGACGGTGCAAACTGCGTCATGATACCAATATCGAGCCGGTTACCGACCTTGAAATTGTTATTGGTGCGAATATTCAGCCGTTCGTAGCCGGTATTCTGCATAATCCCCCCCTGCTTGAGATACCCCACCGACACGTAATAATTGCTGGTCTCGTTGCCCCCCGAAATAGCGATGTTGTGCTGGGTTTGCGCAGCCGGACGGAACAGAAAACTCAGCCGGTCAGCACTGGGCAGTTCGCCCGTGCGGTATTTCTCGATGTCGGCCAGCGAGTACGTCAGGGCCGTATTGCTGGGGTTATCGTTCAGTTCGCCTTCGCGGTACAGCAGTGCGTGCTGGTAGGCGTTTACCATGTTTGGCATCCGGGTGGGGCTTTGCGTACCTACGTAGCCATCGTAGGTAATCCTGGCCTTGCCGGTCTTGCCCTTTTTGGTGGTTACCAGGATAACACCGCCCGATGCTCTGGCTCCATAAATAGCTGCCGAAGCGGCATCTTTCAGGACTGAGATGCTCTCCACATCGTTGGGGTTGAGGTTCTGCATTGACATGGCCACACCATCGACAATGACCAGTACGTCGTTGTTATTCAGCGAACTAATTCCCCGAATTTGCAGACCAATGTTTTCCCGGCCCGGCTGTCCACCCGTCTGCGTCACCAGCAGGCCGGGGATGCGTCCCTGCAACGCCTGGCTCACGTTGGTGATGGGCCGGTTCTCAATTTCCTTAGCGTCGATGCTCGCTACGGCTCCCGTCAGGTTGATTTTCTTCTGCGTACCGTATCCCACCACGACTACCTCATCGAGTGCCTTATTGTCTTCGTTCAGCACGATGGCCACGTTCGTTTGCGTCGGGCTGAGGGTTATCTCCTCGGTAGTAAAACCAATGATCGACGTAATCAGCGTCAGGCTCGGACGGTCGGGAATCGCCAGTTTGAACGAACCGTCGGATTCGGTCGTGGACCCGCGCGTGGTGCCTTTTATGACAATACTGGCTCCCACCAGCGGGTTGCCCCCCGCGTCGCGAACGGAGCCGGTAATGGCCCGCTCCTGCGCCAGTGCCGCCGTAGTCAGCAACAGCAAACAGATAAAAAGTACCGTGTGTTTCATGAGTAAACGGGTTTATCTAGATTGGAATTAGTTTAAAACAGTGAAATCGGTGATGCCTTCCAGCAGCGGTTTCCAGTCGTTGGGAGTGCGGTAGGTACGGAAGTTTTTCAGCCGGTGGAAGGTCAGGAAATTAGAATTGTGCTGATTGTCGGCCCCGCCCATGCCGTCTTCGAAAGCCGTGCGCGACGCAATGACGATGTCTTTTCCGTCGAATTGCCAGTCCAGATACTGGAAGCCGTGCTTCTCCACATCGGGGTGGTACAGCACGATGCCCCGGATAGTCCAGGTTTCGAGATCCGGCGAGGAGAGCAACACCTGCGAATTGCGGGCGCGTTCGCGCTTATAGAACCGGTGTTTGGGCAACGCGTAGTTGGTGAACGTATAGTATAGTTTCGACTTCGAATCGTAGCGGATGTTGAATTTCTTGGTGGCTCCCGGCAGCCTGATAAACTTAACTGTCGTGGAATCAACCGTTTGGCCATCAGCGCTCACCCGGTACATGGCGGCTTGATCATCGTCGTTGTTGTTGACCCGCAGAATGTCCCAGATTTCGCCGGTTGGGTTCATCACGACGTTGCCCTCCAGCCAGGCGTTACCTGGTTTCCAGTTGTCGCGGTCGTATTTGAGCCGTTGGGTAAACGTCCAGTTTTTCACGTCCAGCAGATCGGCACTAACGGGGGCGGAGGCCACGAAACTCTGAAAATTACCCCAGCTGGTGGTGGGTACGTTGCGTTCCATCCCTTTCCAGACGCGCCCCTTAAACACCTGAACCGGCACTGACGCGCAGTGGTATCCCGCATCGGTACTGAGCATCCCCTCGTTGGTGCGGGTCCAGGTGTGACCCCCATCGGTAGAGCGTCGGATGGTCATCCGCCCGTACTCTCTGGTGGTTCCTAAGAGGTACAGGGCTCCTTTATTTACGAATAGTGTAGCCCAGAACAGGCTGTCTAACTCAGCGGCTTTCTGCCAGCTTTTGCCCTTGTCCGCCGATTCAAACACGTGGGTATGCACGGGCGTCGGCCCCCGGCCAAACACATCGTGCGAGGCAATGTACCTGCCATTGGGCAGGATAACGATGCTGGGTGATCCCAGGTAGTTGCCGGTCGATTTAGGCAGGTGGCTGATGACCACGCCCGGCACGTCGGGGAAATTCTGCCCATAGGCAAAAGACAGGCTTAGCAGGCACAATACTCCAAATCGGGCGAGTTGTTTCATAGCTGTCAGGCTCGGTTGATACATAGGTTTATGCACAGTGAAAAAAATCTGAACGTAGAAAATTGACCGGCTATCGACAGACTGTCAATACCGAAAAACAAGTTAGTATGGTTAGGCTGGTCAATGACCAATACCACTCAGCGGAAGCAACCCAGAGAGAAAAGTCCACTGAACATATGCAGGATATACAAGTTCAGATGTGAAAAATCACTTCGTTATGCTGTATTATATAATTCTTAGTAAAATTAGTTATACAAGTGGAGCAGTAATTATACTATTTTATCATCTCTTACACGGAAATTATCACTCGGTCAGCCAACCAGTACCGCCGGTTCTATAGCGAGCTCCTGCCGCAACCCGGCGACCGTTTTCAACAACGTATCGATATCATTCCGTAACGCCTGCGTGAGCGGCTCTACGTCCCGACGGGTATACCGCGAAATGGGCAATCCCTGCTGCTGTAGGCTATACTTGGCAATGGTTGGGTAGGCCGTATGTACCAAATCCATGCAACTGGTGAAGAAGGCCTGCAACTGCGCTACGTCGTCCTGACGCGCTGCATCGTCGAAATGGGTACACAGCCAGCTAATCAGTTCGGGGAAGATGTTACCCTGAATGCAGCACAAGCCAGCCGCCCCCGCCCGTAGCGACGACACGGCGTTCACCATGTAGGCATCGTACAACCCAAACGTATACCCCTGCGCCACCGATAGACGACGGCTTACTTCGTTGGCATCCAGGCTGGTATCTTTATGGTATATCAGCCGCCCGGTGGGTAGCAACTCGGCCAATATCTCGCTGGTAATGAGTCGCTTGTAGGGCACCGGGCATTCATACATGCCCAGCGGGACGCCGTCAGTCAGGTCTATTAGTTGATGTATTCGCTCCAGCAAAACGGCGTCGCTTTCTTCCGCACTCACCAGCTGACTCGTGATGACGATGACGGCGTGAACGCCCGTGTCATAGATGCGCTTCACGAAATCGGCCTGCTGCCCAACGGGCCCGCCAAAGGTACCCGTTGATACCACCGGCACCCGGCCACCGGCCCGCGCCACCACCTGCTTCGTCACCGACACCCGCTCCGAATCGGTCAGCTCATACATCTCGCTCGACAGGCAGTTGGCAAACAAACCGGCGGCCCCCGATTCGAGATAAAAATCTGTCAGGCGGTCCAGCCCCGGTACGTCTACGGCCCCCGATTCCTGGAAGGGCGTGAGCATGACGGGAATAAATCCCTTCGGCAATGGGGTAGCTACGTGGTTATCAGGTGTCATGTTGCTGTACGGAGAAAGAGGGCAAGTGATAGAAAATCAATTTATTACACGTTGAGCGGGTGGTTTTATCGGCTCCGGCTGGTCATTACCAGCCCGCAGTCTGGTGAGCAGCAATCCGATCAGGAAAATGGTGAGTGTACCCACCACCATCGTCATGTTCTGGTTGAGCGGGTTACGCAGATAGCTGTACGTGTCGGGTAGCTGCACCGAAAATGTTAGCCAGACAATGACCAGCACCCCAACGATCGTAGCGGTGAGGGCTTCGGCGTTGCGGGTTTGGCGGGAGATAATACCCAGCAGGAACAGGCCCAGCATGCCCCCGGCAAAAATACCCGACAGCAGCCACCAGATATCCAGCACGCTTTTTACGCCAATCATGGCAATACCCGTCAGCATTCCCAGTACGCCAAAAACGGTCGTGGCGATGTACAGCAGCCGCAAGGAGTTCTTTGGAGTTAAGTCAGCCTTGATATATCGCTGATAAATATCTACCGAGAATACGGTGGCCGACGCGTTCATGCCCGAACTGATGGTACTCATAGCCGCCGACATGATAGCCGCCACAATCAGGCCCAGCAAACCCGCCGGCACCTTATTGACCATAAAATGGGGCATCACTTTGTCGCCAATATCAGCCGCGCTGAGCGTACCGGCCAACTGCCGGATGGCTGCCTGACTGCCATTGGGCAACCGTTCGGTGGCTACCTGAAACCGGACGGCGTTCAGCAGATCGGGGTTGGTCTGGTAGTAGGCGTACAGGGCCGAACCGATGAAAAAGAACAGCAGCGAGATGGGTACGTAGAGGTATACACACAGCCAAACCGACCGGGCCGCTTCCCGTACGGAGGTCGTTGTGTGGTACCGCTGCACGTAATTCTGGTCCATGCCGAAGTTGTTGAGGTTCATAAAGAAGCCGTACAGCAGTACCACCCAGAACGTGGGCTGGGTAAAATCCGGCGCGAAACTGCCAAGGCTGAATTTATGGTCCGTCTGCCCGATGTCCACGATATGCGATACACCGCCCGACATGCCCTGCACCACCAGCCACAGGATAATCAGCGCACCCGCTGTTTTGACTACGCCCTGTACTACCTCGGTCCAGATAACGGCTTCCATGCCGCCCAGTACGGTATAAATGATGATGCAGCTACCCACTACCAGCATGATCGTGGACATATCGTAGCCGGACAGGGCCTGTAGACTCAGGGCGATACCAAAGAAAATAGATCCCATCCGGGCCAGTTGAGTGAGCAGGAAGCAAATTACGGCGTAGGTTCTGGCCCAGGGGCCGAAGCGGTGTTCCAGGTGGGTATACGCCGACACCTCGCCAGTGTGGCGGTAAAACGGGATGAAATAACGAGTGGCCACCCAGGCCGCCAGCGGCATCGACAAACTAAAAACGAATGAATTCCAGTTAGACCCGAACGCCTTGCCCGGTACGCCCAAAAAGGTATTGCTGCTCAGAAACGTAGCGTAGAGCGACATGCCGATGGCCCAGCCCGGAATCCGGCCCGACGCGGTGGTAAACTGAGCGGCACTCTTATTTTTCCGGGAGAAATAAACGCCCACCGCAATCATGGCGACCAGATAGCCAATGATCACCAACAGGTCGATAACGGGCAGGGTTTTCATGCGTTTTCTGGCTTGGTAGGGTAATCCGGGTCAACAGTGGTACGCTGCCAGTCGGCTTCGAAAGCAGTCAGAGACGTATCCGTTACGGGGTGTGGGATCAGTTTCCGGAATAAGTCGTAGAAAATGATAACCCCGTCGGCCCCGTTGAGCAGGCAGTCTTCCACATCCTGCACCGACCGTACACTGGCGGGCCGGATGCGCGTTTTGATGCCCTCGCGCCGGTACATGGCCGACACGTCGGCAATAAACTGAGCCGCGTTTTCGCCACTGTCGCGCAGCCGGCTGAAATACGGGCAGATGGACGTAACACCCGCCACGGCGCAGACGTATGCCTGCGTGAGTGAGCAGACGGTGGTTATGAGTGTTTCAGTACCGCTGGCTTCCAGGTCGCGGGCCGCAGCGAGTCCGTCGAGGGTGGCCGGGATTTTAGGAATGATCAAATCAGACACCCGCTTGAGGTGTTCCGTTTCGCGCAGAAACTGCTGGCGGGTTGGTCCGTGCAGCTGAACGTACAGCGGTAACCGTGTGGCCTGAACCACCGACTGAGCGACCGATTCGAGAGACTCCCCGTGCTGGGTCCAGCTGGCGATAACCGTCGGGTTGGTCACTACGGCACTTACCAGTCCCGTTTTGGCGGCTTCAATCACCTGCTCCGGCGAGCCTGCAATCCAGATAGTCATACGCGGTGTTGGTTGATAAATTTGTCTAATTCGGTAGTGGTGGGCAGGCCGTTGATGACGCCCAGCGTACCGGCGCAAAAAGCCCCCGCGTACACGGCCCGCTCAACGGCTTCCCGCAGTGATTTGCCCTGCGCCAGTTCACGCGCCATGTTGCCGTTGAAGGCATCGCCCGCGCCGGTCGAATCGGCCAGATCAATAACCGGGCTGAAGATGTGCTGGATGCCTGCGTCAGTAGCAATCAAGGCACCGTGTTTTCCCTGCGTGAGCACAACGGCTTTCGGCCCAAGTTTCAGGAGTTGCCCAATCAGCGTTTCGGTCGGCACGTCGGCATCGGGCGGCAGTCCCAGCAGAATTTTAGCTTCGGTTTCGTTGGGCGTCAGCACATCGACGTGACTCAGCGTACAGGCCGACAGGGGCTGGGCTGGGGCGGGATTAAGAATGGTCATGCAGCCGTGTTTCTTGCCCATTACCATCGAGACTTCGGCCACGTCAGGGGTCACTTCCAGCTGACAGATAAGCACTGAACTGGCTTTAATAGCTGCTTCGGCCTGGACTAGCAAGTCGGGGGTCATACACAGGTTGGCTCCGCTATTGATAACAATCGAGTTTTCGCCCGAGGGTAACAGCGTTACGAAGCCACAGCCCGTGGGTTGGTCCGTAGATTGATGGACGTACTGAGTCGATAGGTTTTCCTGTTTCAGCACCGCCATTGCCTGCTGACCGAAGAGGTCCTGGCCAATGCACAGCATCAGGTCAACCTGCGCCCCCGCCCGTTTTAGGGCAATGGCCATGTTAATACCTTTGCCGCCGGGGCCAAGGTCGAAGCCATAGCCCATCAGGGTTTCGCCAGCCGCCGGGGGACGACTGACCCGGATGGTCAACCCCATGATAAAACTCCCGACCACAAATACGGATGTCCTGTGCATACGTCTCTCCAGTATAACAACAGCATAATGTAGCGCCACCGGTCAGGGGAGCGCCGAAATGTCTGTCTATTAAACTATACTACAAAGAAATTGCATTAACCGATGCGGCCAGTATACTATGTTAGCATTTCATTCGCTGAATTTGCCAGAAACGGGAAAATGCCTTTAGTCAGTGGCCTAATCGCAGACGATTCAGGAGGCACCAGCTATGGTTAGCTGGTGCGGACGAAGGGATTCAGGTATTTCTTTTTGTACTCCAGGGGGGAAACCCCCTGCACTTTTTTGAATTGCCGATAGAAATTAGACAGGTTATTGAAACCGCTTTCATAACAAATTACTTCAATGGGAAGCTGGTTTTCGATCAATGCCCGGCAGGCGAAACTGACCCTGACTTCAATCAGAAACTGAAAATACGTCTTGCGCGTCATCATCTTGAAATACCGGCAAAAGGACGTAACGCTCAAGTGGGCCACTGACGCCACGTCTTCCAGCGTGATCTCGCGGGTGTAATTAGCCAGGGTATAACCGCAGATGGTGTTCAACCGCACCGTTTCCTGCTCGTTCGATTGATAAAATCCGTGGGATGTAGCCAGGGGCTGAATTAACTCCGACTGCGTTAGGTGTTTCAGGATGGAGAGCAGGATAATGACCCGGTCCAGCGGAGCCGCCCGCAGAGCCTCTTCCATCAATTGCCGCACGATATGGACCAACTCACCCTGAATAAGCAGGCCCCGTCGGGCTTTTTCGTATAGTTTGGTAACGGGCAGTGCTTCGGCTAACTTGAGAAAATCAGCCCCCAGCCAGTTGGGCAGAAAATGGAGGACGATGGCTTCAAAACGGGCGTCGGGGTCGTCCCGAAAATACGCTTCGTTGCACTGCCAGTTGTGAGGCAGGTTCTCGCCCAGCAGGATGATTTCCCCCGCCGAAAAGTTGCTGATGTCATCGCCCACAAAGCGCACGCCCTCCCCCTGCACTACGCAATGGAGCTCCAGTTGTGGGTGGTAGTGCCAGATGGACGAAAGGGTGCGGGTGGTGTCGTATCGAACTGTGAAGGTATCCTGCGTACTGACGGGTACCCGATGGTATTGGGCTTTCATACATTTGATGTCGGGCAAACTGTCATCAGATTAAATGATCTCAATTATACAACCTTTAGTAAGGTTCACAAAAGGAGCAAGTTATACTACTTTACTACCTTAATCCGAACAGTAAATATGGAGCATTTCTCTAATCTGAATTTCTACGGTTAATTAAAATGACAGCTTGGTTTTGCAGTGATTAGACATTAGTTAAGAGTTTTCTACAGTACAGCTGGCCAGCCTTTCCGTACCGGCCGTTACGCTCAAAAATTTGCCGCTTTGGACTCTCCTACCTCTTTGTTTGAGTATGCCCAAAATCCTACAATCGTTTCTTCGCTTGTCTGTCCGGGTCGGGAGAATTTTCTAATCGACTTCCCGCATAAATACAAGTAGAGGATTATACGGTTTCGTCCAGTTAAACCCTT
>JACMPG010000070.1 GCA_014377625.1 Spirosoma sp. | reverse complement strand
TCCCGCGCTGACCGCCGGGCCATCTCAAACGATTCGTCTTTGCTGACCCTGATCGTACCATCAAGCAGGTCAGTATGTAAATTTTCAGGGATAAATCCCGCGCCGATGCCCTGAATGGGGTGGGGGCCGGGCGCGCCACCGCTAATAACGGGCGACAACTCCGGCTCAACGGCATAGACTTTCAGGTTGGGGAAATGCTGCTTCAGCACCTCGCCAACCCCCGTAAGATGACCGCCCGTACCCACGCCGGTAATCATGGCGTCGAAACCGTCGGGGAAGTCGGTCAGAATTTCCTGTGCGGTAGTCTGTACGTGAACAGCGATGTTGGCAGGGTTCTCAAACTGCTGTGGCATCCAGGCACCGGGCGTCTGGGCCACGAGTTCTGCCGCGCGGGCAATAGCTCCTTTCATGCCCCCTTCGCGCGGGGTGAGGTCAAACTCGGCCCCGTAAGCGGCCATAATTTTTCGCCGTTCAATACTCATCGACTCCGGCATGACCAGAATAATCCGGTAGCCTTTTACGGCAGCTACCATTGCCAGGCCAATACCGGTGTTGCCCGATGTGGGTTCGATAATTACGCTGTCGGCCGTGAGCAGGCCGTTGGCTTCGGCGGCTTCGATCATGGCCAGCGCAATGCGGTCTTTGATGCTGCCGCCGGGGTTAGCCCGTTCCAGCTTGGTCCAGACCTCATAGCCCGGAAACAACCGGTTGATGCGCACAGTGGGCGTATTGCCAATGGTATCGAGAATGGAAGTGGCTTTCATAAGAGAAGGGAGAAAGGGTTGGGGAGTAAGAGGGGTAAGGCGTAAGTGGAGCGTCGACAACCCATTCCTTTTACTTTCTCTTACTCCTATTTTTATATCACAAAATTAATGGGCTCGGATTCCAATGATTTGATGCGTACTTCGGTCTGGTGCTGGTGATACACGAGCGAATGCGGTTCTACGCTGCCCGTAAGCCACACGTTACCGCCAATAACCGAATCGTGGCCGACTATGGTGCTGCCGCCCAGAATGGTGGCGTTGGCGTAGATGACCACGTTATTTTCGATGGTTGGATGGCGTTTTTTTTGCGCCATCGACTTGGTCACGTAGGTGGCGCCGAGCGTGACACCCTGATAAATCTTGACGTTGGTGCCAATGATACAGGTTTCGCCGATGACGACACCCGTGCCGTGGTCAATGAAAAACGAGTTGCCGATTTCTGCACCGGGGTGGATGTCGATTCCGGTTTGGCCGTGGGCGTATTCGGTCAGCATCCGGGGCAGCAGCGGTACGTTTTGTTCCAGCAGCTGGTGCGCAATCCGGTACACGGCGATGGCGTAAAAACCCGGATACACCGCAATGACCTCTTCGAGTCCAACGGCTGCCGGGTCGTTGTCGGTAATGGCGTGGGCATCGAGCAGCAGCCGGTCGTAAATGGCGGGCAGGGCATCAAAAAAGCGTTCGGCAATGGTTTCAGCTGGCTCGGGCAGGTTGCCGGACAGCGGTGCAAACAGGCAGAGTAACTGTTCATTTAGTCGCTGGTAAGTTTCCTCAACATCGTGCGAAGCCGACTGGCAATCCTGCGTAACGGGAAAGAGCAGCCGAGTCAACTGGTCAATGAACCGCCCGGCGTCAGGGCGCGATGGAAGTTTGTGACGGTAGTGTTGCCGCTGGCTGAGCAGGTGGTCGAGAAAGGCGTTGGTGGCGGTGGTCATACGATGGGGTAATTTATACCCTGAATTGGGGAGGCACTACACAGGGCAATCAGTCGTTTTATAAGAGGAAATTCCTGAAAAGGACTCTCCTGATTGCTCTTCAAACAAAACATAGGCCACAAAGTTCGACGCTCACTTCTGGATTCAGATTTGCAACAAACAACTCATACACATGGATCAATTTCTTATGTTTACCAAAGCACTAAGTGTATTTCTTGTCTCGCTGCTGGCTACCACAGGCTTTTCGCTGTTTCTCACACGCGCCTGCGAACGCAACACCGCCGATGCGGCCTCTATCTCAGACTCCACACAGGCCAATCCAAAATTGGGTGTAACGGGTCTGCGCGTCGTGAATGCCTACCCAAATCTAAAATTTGAAGCACCCATCGAATA
Source organism: Spirosoma sp. (assembly GCA_014377625.1). GTDB lineage: Bacteria > Bacteroidota > Bacteroidia > Cytophagales > Spirosomataceae > Spirosoma. Next base: position 11,787 of record JACMPG010000070.1, on the reverse strand, counting down.
TACCTACGCCAATGACGGTACTAACCGTGTCTTTGTGGTAGAGCAGGCCGGACGTATCCGCGTGTTCGACAACAAAGCCGATGCTGCATTGGCAGCTACCTATCTCGATATACGCAGCAAAGTGGGCTACGGGGGTGAGATGGGGTTACTTGGGCTGGCCTTCGACCCGAAGTTCGCGCAGAACGGCTATTTCTACGTCAACTACACTAAGAACAGCCCGCGCGAAACGGTTATCAGTCGTTTCAAGGCCAGCTCGGCCAGTGCCATGTCGGTAGAGCCGGGTTCGGAGACGGTGCTGCTTAAATTCAGTCAGCCGTATTCTAATCACAATGGCGGTAAGGTTCTGTTTGGCCCTGATGGCTATCTGTATATTGCCACCGGCGACGGCGGTAGCGGGGGCGACCCGCAAAACAATGGGCAGGATCGCACCACTTGGCTTGGCAAGATTCTGCGTATCGACGTCAACGGTACCAGCAAAGGGAACTACGGCATCCCCGCCGACAATCCGTACAAAGGCAACAGCAACAATTACCTCGAAGAAATCTACGCATATGGCCTGCGTAATCCCTGGCGCATCAGTTTCGACCCCAAAGGTCAGCTATGGGCGGGCGATGTGGGTCAGAACAAAATCGAAGAAATCGACATCGTTAAAAAAGGCGGCAACTACGGCTGGCGCGTGAAAGAAGGGACCGCCGACTACAACGCCAAAGACAACACCGCTGCCGACTATATTGCCCCTATCTGGCAGTACGATCACAGCCGGGGCGATGTCTCGGTAACGGGCGGGGTTGTTTACCGGGGTCAGTCGATACCTGCTTTGCGCGACAAGTACGTATATGCCGACTATGCCAGTGGCCGCTTGTGGGCGTTGACACCAACTGGTTCCAATACCGCAACCAACGAAGAACTGCTTTCGGGTAGTGGGTCTATTTCGGCCTTTGGCGAGGATCAGCAGGGCGAACTGTATCTGTGCGATTTGGGTTCGGGGAAAATTCTGAAACTGGACGCAGCAAAGTAAAGTCCGACGGGCCACACAAAGACCCCCAACTGCATTCTGTGTCGATGCGGCTGGGGGTCTTACCGTATAAGAATCGTTGATGTTAAATAAACAGACTACGAAAATAGTAGTTTACTGTAGGAGTAATTCAACAACTGGTCTCTAAGCTAATTCTAAGCACTCTTTAAGCCTGTTCTTAATCGACAATTGCAATTTGCTCACGGTTCAGGAACTGCACAGAGCATATATGAACTAAAATCCTGATACGACACATGAAAACGAAACTAACCGCACTATTGCTGGCAGGACTGGCCGGCACCGCCCTGGCTCAGGCACCCGCTCCTGACGCAACTTCCCTGATGAACATGGGACGCTTTGGTGAGGCCAAGCAAATGCTGACCCGCACTGCCCAGCAAACGCCAACCATGCAATCTACTTTCGACGCCGGTTATGCGTACCTACGCGCCGGTCAGCCCGACTCGGCCCGCGCCTGGTTCCAGAAGGGCTTGGCGATGGACGAAAAGCGCGAACCGCTCAACGAAACGGGCGTGGCCATTACTTATCTGGTTCAGAACAATATGGTTCAGGGCGGCCCGATGATTGACGAAGTGATGAAGAAAAGTAAAGGCAAGCAGGCCAGTATTCTCTACCGGCTTGGCGAGGCTTATACCGGTTATCTGCAACCTGGCGATGGTGCTATCAAGCCCGTCTACCCAAAAGCGGTTGACGCTGCCAAAGCCCTCGATTATCTGAACCGGGCCGCTGAACGGGACAAGAAGAGTGCCGATATACAGCTGGCTCTCGGCGATGCTCATTACCTGAATAAAGATGCCGGTACGGCGGTGTCGCGCTACGAGAGTGCCATTGAGTTTGGCATGAACCCGTCGCGGGTGTATCAGCGAGTTGGTGATATTTACTGGCAGGGCCGCAACCTGAATCTGGCGGTTGAGAATTATAAGAAGGCTATCGAAGCCAACGCGCAGTATGCACCGGCATATGGGCAGCTTGCCGAATTGTACTTCCTGGTTAACCGCTACAAAGACGCAGCCAATTATCAGGATCAGTATGTGAATGTATCCGGCGACCGTCGGCAGGATATGCTGCTGCGGCAGGCCCAGTTCCATTTCCTGGCCAAAGACTACCAGCGGGCCGTTGATCTGATCGACAGTAACGCCACTACTTTAGGTAGCAACCCAATTCTGTACCGGATTAAAGGCTGGGCGTATTCGTCGCTGGAGCAACCGCAGAAGGCTATCGAGAATATCCAGACGTTTTTGCAGAAGGCTCCCGAAAAGAAAATGTCGGACGATTACAAATACCTGGGCCGGGCCTACATGGGTATGGAAGCCACCGGCAACAATGACTCGCTCAAAGCAATTGCCAAATCGGCTAACGATTCGGTGGGTATCGGCTACCTGGCCATTGCTGCCCCCGACGACACGACCGATAATCTGTACAGCGACATTGCCAAGTACTACTACCGCACCAAGCAGCACGAAAAGGCACTTGCCGCTTTGGATTCGGCCGATAAACACGGCTACAAAGCCGATGTACAGGATCTGTTCCGTTACGGCCTGAGCAACTACGTACTTGGCTTTGAGCGTGATACAGCTAACCGACTCATTCGCAATACGATGCGTTTTGCCAAAGCTGATTCGGCCCTGGCTCTGGCGCAGGAAAAGGCCCCGGATTATGTACCCACGGTATTGTACCGGGCCAAGGCCAAATATTATGCCTACGCACCCGAAGAATCCGTGCGAAATGGACAGGCGAAGGATATGTACGAGAAATTCATTACGATGGTCAGCGACAAGCCAGAGGAGGTAACCCGCTATAAGAAGGATCTCGCCACGGCGTTCAAATACATGATTGCGTATAACGAACTCGTGACGAAGGACAAAGCCGCCCGCGAAGAGTGGCTCAGGAAAGGACTGGCTCTCCTGCCCGGTAACAAGGACTTAGCTAAAATATCGACGGGTGACGATGGTACCGACGCGCAGTAAGTAGTACTACTGAATATACCGCAAAAATCCCGGCAGAACATGATGTTCTGCCGGGATTTTTGCGGTATATCAACCCGAATAGATCAGAGTAAATTGATCATTTCGGCGGTAATGCGAGTATTGGTCATGAGTGTTTTGGCAAACGGCAGATTCCCTTTCGGAATCATCAGGTACAGATTGCCACCACGTACCGCGGCCAGTTGCCCCAGTAGTTTGAGTTTGGAGGTAAGCTTATCGAGGTCATCAGTTTTTAGAATGACTTCGAAGTACGATTTCTGCTCGAACTGCTTGCCCGTTACATCGGGTATGAACGACTCCCCGTCCTGCTGCCGCCCAAACGTAATGGGTTTTTCATAGCCTTCCAGATTGGCTTTGATGTCGCTGAAGCCACGGGCCTTGACCCAGTCAGCTACCCGCTGGATATGCGCTTCTTTGTTTACCTCTTTTTTTGCTACTTTGGCCATGATGAAAATTAGTCAGTCTGCAACCGGTTGGGGCGATGGGGTTGAACGCTAAAACGGGTGCTGTACGGCTGGTATGATGCTGATGCAGTTTGCCGTCTGGAAGGACAAATTTACGGATTCTGACCCAAAATACCTTACCCTCACCCTTTTTTACCTTACCAGCCCTACTTTGATGCCATCTGTCGCTTGTCCAGCAGTTTGGTTAGCACCCATTGGCCTACGTGTTCGCCCTGTTTGGTGCCTTCTTCCACGCCGTCGCGGTAGTGGATACCGCCGTACACCCGACTGATGGATGCTTCCATATAAGCCGCTTTCACCGACGGGAAACTCCGTACGCCGTGGCCGTAGATATACTCGGTTGAGTCGGTAAAGGCCAGATTTTCGCCAGCGAGGTGCGTAATGATCTGTCCCGCAGCCGCCGAGATGTCGCTATGCCCACTCACGTATTCGGGGAAAGCCGGGGTTTCGAGATAAGGCCGCCAGTCGGGATCGACGGTGTTGTTGATAACCGTTTCGGGTCGGATTCTCACGGTTTTGTACTTCTCATCCCAGCAGGCAATGAACGCATCGAACATCGCCACCGACGACAGGGCATATAATTGACTGGCCTGAATCATGCTGAACTTCTTCTGCCTCGCCAGATTCGACGCAATGGCCAGCCAGTGGCCGGGGGGCGTCATTTTCTTGCTGGCAAACATGACGTGACCCGATACGTTGGTAACAAACGCGTTGTCGTCCCAGAAGTAGGCAATAGCCTGCTCTTCTTTATCAGCCCGTTTGCCCATGTCATATACTTCCTGCGTCAGCTTCCAGAACGGGCTGCTGCGGTTGAGGTCGTACCTGGCCGGGGGCGGACACACAAACTGCCGTACCGAATCGAGCGCGAATGTCCGCACCGTGTTCCACTGCGGTTCGCAGGCGTCGGCGTAGGCGGGGGGCGTGGGAACCCAGGTGCCGGGTTTGTTGGTAACGGTATACCGGAACCCGCGCGTTTCCTTATAATGGTCCTTACTGGCGTAGGCCAGTACGTGTTTGGCGATGGCCTGACCATACGCCACCGACCGTTCATAGACATCATTCGGGATATTGATTGCCTTCAGGCGGGGCGTGAAATCAGTGTCGAACTTATCCCATAGATCGGCGGAGAACGTCAGCTCGCGCGAGACCGTCAGAAAGGCCGTCAGGCTGGCCAGTGGAAAGCAATACGTCTGCCCCGCTTTGGGTACGGGTGCGGGAAGAGAACCGTTGAGTTTGCCCATCATTATGGGGTATTCGGGGTGGCCGGGCCGGAGTGCTTCGTAGCCAGCCATGTTGGTATAGGCATAGATGCGACTGGCCACAGGCGGCTTAAAAATATCATGGATGATGATGCTCGTCAGCGTTTTTTGGCAGTCGTACAGTAACTGCGGATTGCCCGCTTTGGCGTTGTATTCTTCCGGCGTGGCTTTAGGCTGGCAGCCGCCCAGTACAAGCAGGGCCAGCGTGGTGATCAGAATAGAAAATTTCATGGATATGATAGCTTGGTTTGATTGGGGGCAGGATTAATTGCCCATACATACAGGTACGATCAACGGCTGATTCATCGCGGAATCAGGTCGGTGTATCGGCGCAAAAACAAAAGAACCAGCTATGCTTTGGGTGGGGGAGAGGGGCAGGTCAGATCAGCACCACCGTAGGTCAGTAACGGATCGACATAGCTAACCTGGGCAGTCAGCAACGAACAAACCGGCTGCAACAACTGCCAGCTCATAGGTAGCAGATACGTGGTTATACGTTCCTGAAGTAGCTTGAGTAAACGGCTCAGTGGTGATTTGGCGGCCGGTTGCTCCGTGTCGAGCTGCTGCATCTGATCAGCCAGATCGAAGAAACGGTCGCGGGCATTCTGGTTGGTCTTAAGTACCGTATAGAGCGTATCGTTTACGTACCGCTGATGCACCACGTTATAAAAGGAATCACCATCGCGAATCAAACCGTCCTGCCCATCGGGATTATCCCAGGAATTGGTATAGGGCAGAGAAATAGGCAGTTTAACCACCATATATTCGTCGGACTCTGATGCCAGCGTAGGCGAATCGAATGATCGCTCAAATGTTAGTACAGCCAATGGCAACCCAATCAGTTGATAGAGCAGGATGAACAAAAGACCGGTGGCGACAAGTGGTTTCAGTTCGATTTTATTGGGTTAAGGAAGCAATTTACGCCTTTATAACGAATTTATGAGCCTGTATAATTCCTTGCTTTCCTGTGAGTGGGTGACTGCCGCCATCTTGCCGATGTGTATCGAACGGGTAATTTTATTCTATATCGTTGCGTGACTATTCTGGTGATTCGATATTGTCATTGATAGGGGCCTTCTCATACTGTCTTTACACATATAGCGTCGCTACGTAGGTTTATCAGTATTAAATTATTATTTATTTAAACTATTCCAATACGGTAGAGGTCCCAGGTGCGTATTCTAATCACATTCTAATATTTTTCTAAGGTGGTACTCAGATGGAATTTGAAAATTGCTACCATGAAAAACTGCTAAAAATCTGGCAGGTGGTTTGCTAATTCGTCTGTACACATCAATACGTTGTGCTTCCTCTCCCCCTTATGAAATACTCCCTTAGCGTACCCATCCTGTTTTTGAGCCTTTTAACAATCAGCTGCCAGACAGAGACCGACAGTCAGAAGCAGGAAGACCAACAGGTTGCCGATCAGGTAATTCCGGTCATGCAGTTGACCACTCAGGCTGCTACCCTTGAGCATGACTATGCTGGCCACCTCGAAGCGGTACAGAACGTAGAAGTACGGGCGCGGATATCGGGCTATTTAGAAAAAATTCTGGTCGATGAAGGCAAACCTGTCCGTAAGGGGCAGGTCATGTTCAAACTCAGCGATGCCGAATATCAGGTCGAGATTGCCCAGGCCAACGCCAGTCTGGAGAGTGCGCGGGCGCAGGCACAGTCGGCCCGGGTTGAGATGGGACGAACGAAGTTGCTGGTCGATAAAGACATAATCTCGGCATCGGAACTCAAACTGGCCAATGCTAAAATTGATGCCGCTCAGGCCAGCATCGATCAGGCCAAAGCGGCCCTGTCCAATGCCCGGTTACGGGTGGCAATGACCAGTATAAAAGCCCCCTTCGACGGGATCATCAACCGAATTCCGTACAAGGTTGGCAGTCTGATCGAACAGGGGACCCTGCTGACTACCGTATCTGACATCAGCCAGATCTACGCGTATTTCAACGTGTCTGAGAAAGAGTACCTGTCTTTTATCAAGAAACGCCGGGACCCCAATAAAACGGCTCCCCGCGAGGTAGATCTGGTACTGGCCGACGATTCGCACTATCCGTATCCGGGCAAAATAGAAACGACCGAAACCGTTTTTGAGGGCAACTCCGGCACCATTGCCTTCCGGGCTAAATTCCCTAATCCCAAACAACTGCTCAGACACGGAGCTACCGGAAAAATCACGCTCGATACGGACGTGAATGACGCGCTGCTGGTACCGCAAAAGGCCGTGTTTGAGGTGCAGGACAAGAACTTTGTGTATGTCGTGGATGCTAACAACCAGGTCAAAGCACGTTCGTTCGTACCCCGCAGTCGTATCAATCAGTTTTACATTGTGCAGTCGGGCCTGAAACCGGGCGAGCGCATTGTCTATGAAGGAACGCAGAACATCAAAGACGGCATGAAGATCGTTCCGAAGCCGGTTTCTGCCGACAGTCTTCGCATTATGTACGCTGGCATTCAATAATACTCCGTGTCATCGATGGTCATTTACTGCGTGTTAGTACTTGCCTTTGACTGGCAGTGGCACGCGGCAGATGACCATCAATGACGCGGAGTAAGATCCGAAAAAATAACACTCAATGTTCAATACATTCATTAAACGCCCGCTGCTATCGACCGTTATTTCAGTCCTGATTCTGTTGCTTGGGTTGCTGGCTTTATCCGGGTTGCCCGTTACGCAGTTCCCCGACATTGTCCCGCCTTCTGTAACCGTCACTACTAACTACACCGGTGCCAGTGCCGACGTTTGCGTCAAGGCTGTAGTAACACCTCTCGAACGGGCCATTAACGGGGTGCCGGGCATGACGTACATGACCTCGGTATCGGGCAACGACGGTATGTCGATCATAACCGTGTTCTTTAACGTAGGTATCGATCCTGATCTGGCGTCGGTAAACGTGCAGAATCGCGTAACAACCGTGCTTGACGAATTGCCCGAAGAAGTAATCAAGGCCGGGGTAGTAACGGAGAAAGAGGTGAATAGCATGCTGTTGTATCTCAACGTAGTGAGCGACGACCCAACAGTTGACGAAAAATTCATCTACAACTTTGCCGATATCAACATCCTAGCCGAACTAAAACGGATTGACGGCGTAGGCTTTGCCGCTATCATGGGCAGCCGCGACTACTCCATGCGCGTATGGCTCAAGCCCGACCGTATGACGGTATATAGCGTGTCTGCCGATGATGTGATTGCCGGTATCCGCAAGCAGAACGTAGAAGCTGCGCCGGGCAAAGCGGGCGAAAGTGCCGACCGCGACCCGCAGACACTGCAGTACGTGCTGCGCTATACGGGTAAGTTTTTTGAACCCGCCCAGTATGAAAACCTGGTACTTCGCACCAACGACGACGGTTCCCTGCTTCGGCTCAAAGACGTGGCCGACGTGGAGTTTGGCTCGGCTGACTATGGCGTATTGTCCAAAACGGATGGTAAGCCCTCGGCGGCTATTATGCTTAAGCAGCGGCCCGGCTCCAACGCCAGTGAGGTAATTGCTAATGTGAAAACGCGCATGGCTGAACTGAAAGAACGGTCATTTCCAGCCGGCATGACCTACAACTACGCCTATGACGTGTCTCGTTTTCTGGATGCGTCGATCGACAACGTACTGCATACGCTGGTTGAAGCCTTCATTCTGGTATTCATCATTGTGTTCCTGTTTTTGCAGGACTGGCGGGCCACGCTTATCTGTGCGTTGGCGGTGCCGGTGGCTCTGATTGGTACGTTTGCGTTTATGAGCGTCATTGGCTTTTCCATTAACCTACTCACCCTCTTCGCGCTGGTACTGGCCATTGGTATCGTGGTCGATAACGCCATTGTAGTGGTGGAGGCCGTACACGCCAGGATGGAGAACGACCACGTTGGGGCGAGGCAGGCTACGTTTGGGGCCATGGGCGAAATTTCCGGGGCCATAGTAGCTATTACGCTGGTCATGTCGGCGGTGTTTGTACCCGTCGCGTTTATGAGCGGGCCGGTAGGCGTTTTTTACCGGCAATTCTCACTTACTCTGGCCATTTCCATTGTTATTTCGGGCGTCAATGCCCTGACGCTGACGCCCGCGCTGTGCGCCATTCTGCTGCGTCCGCATCAGGCAGGCGGCAAAAAGGGGCTGATGGGCCGTTTCTTCGCCCGGTTTAACGCCGGTTACGAAAAACTGGCCAACTGGTACAGCGGTTTGCTGCGCCCTCTGCTCAGCCGGAGTGTCATCACCTGGGGTATACTGGCCGCGTTTATACTCGGTACGTGGGGTGTCAACATGTTACTGCCCAGTGGCTTTATTCCTACTGAGGATCAGGGCATGATTTACGCCAACGTAACTACCCCCGCTGGTGCCACCGTGTCGCGGACGGAGAAAGTGCTGGACGAAATCGAGGCTATCGCCCGGAAAGAAAACGCCGTGGAGAACGTATCGACGCTGGCGGGCTATAGCCTCCTCACCGACGGTGCCGGTGCTTCGTATGGCATGGGTATGATTAACCTCAAGCCCTGGGATCAGCGCAAAGAATCAATGCAGGATATGATTGCCAAACTGGAAGAAAAGGCAAAAACCATTTCGGACGCCAGTATCCAGTTTTTTCCACCGCCCACCGTACCGGGCTTTGGTAACGCCAGCGGATTTGAACTGCGGCTGCTGGACGTGGGCCGGAGTGGCGATTTGCAGAAGATGACCGATGTGAACAAAGCCTTTATCGAGGCCCTCGGCAAGCGACCCGAAGTCCGCAATGCATTCACAAGTTTCGACCCCAACTTCCCGCAGTACATGATCCACGTCGATCAGGAGAAGGCGGCTCAGAAAGGGGTTTCCATCGAAAATGCCATGAGTACGCTGCAAACGCTGATGGGTAGCTACTACGCATCGAACTTCATCCGGTTTGGGCAGATGTACAAGGTCTACGTGCAGGCCGACCCCAGCTACCGTACCAAGCCCGAAGACGTGTTAACGATGCGTGTCAAGAATGACCAGGGGGAGATGGTACCCTATTCCAATTTCATTCGACTCGAACGGGTGTATGGGCCGGAGCAGCTGACCCGCTATAACATGTATACCTCGGCCATGATCAATGGCGAACCCGCCCCGGGCTACAGCAGTGGCGACGCCATTACGGCCATTGAAGAAGTAGCGAAGGAAACATTGCCCAAAGGCTTTAGTTTCGAATGGTCGGGCATGACCCGCGAGGAAGTGCTGTCGGGCGATCAGGCGCTGTATATTTTCGCGATCTGTCTGGTCTTTGTGTATCTGCTGCTGGTGGCTCAGTACGAGAGTGTACTGCTGCCGCTGCCAGTTATTCTGTCGCTGCCCACGGGTATTTTTGGGTCGTTCTTTCTGTTGCAGATACTGGGATTGCAAAACAACATTTACGCACAGGTGGCCCTGGTCATGCTGATTGGCTTGCTGGGCAAAAACGCCATTCTGATCGTGGAGTTTGCCAATCAACGGCAGAAGGAGGGCGTACCCATTGTGAAGGCGGCTATTGAAGGGGCGGTGTCCCGTCTGCGGCCCATTCTGATGACCTCCTTTGCGTTCATTGCCGGCCTGATTCCGCTCGTGCTGGCTTCGGGGGCCGGGGCCGTAGGTAACCGATCTATTGGAACGGCGGCAGCGGGGGGGGTGCTCACCGGTACTATTTTTGGTCTGTTCGTCATTCCGGGTCTGTACGTGTTCTTTGCCAAAATCGGCGAGCGGTTCAACCGAAATAAAAACGATGACAACGGCGCGTCCATCGAAACCACCAACGGCATTGACCGTAGTTCCTATTCCGTAACCCACGAAACCCCCGCCAATGGTGCAGTTATTCAAGCGTAAGTACCCCACCCCAACCCCTCCCCCGAAGGGAGGGGCTAAGCCCTCTGAGTCCAAAAGCCCCTCCCTTCGGGGGAGGGCGTTCCGGCGTTCCGGTTGGGGTGGGGTAGTTCTTTTTCTCCTCCTCATTACCGGTTGTCAGCGCACGTTTCAGCCGCTCGAACGACCCGATGCCCGCCCCACGCCCGTCTCATTTGCCATTGACAGCAGTCAGGCGGGCAGCATAGCTGACCAGAATTGGCGCATATTCTTCGCCGAGTCAGACCTGGTGCAGCTGATCGATACGGCCCTGGCCAGCAACCTCGATTTGCAGATTGCCACGCAGCGTATTGAACAGGCGCGGGCCGCTTTCCAGTATAGTCAGGGGTATCTGGCTCCGCAGGTGAACCTGGCCGGTTCGGTGGGGATAGATCGGTACGGACGGACAACCCAAAGCGGTATCGGAAACTACGACCTCAATTTTTCGCCCAATATTACGCCCTCTCAAGCTATTCCAAACCCCACACCCGACTACTTTCTGGGGGCTAGAAGTACCTGGGAAATTGACCTCTGGGGTAAACTCCGCAACCGGCGCAAAGCGGCCTACACACGCTTTCTGGCCTCGGAAGAAGGCCGTCGGTTGATTGTGACGTCGCTGGTAGCTGACGTAGCCCGGTATTATTACGACCTGCTCGCGCTGGATGCTGAACTGGAGATTCTGCAAAAGAATATCGACCTCCAGAAACGGGCCGTAGAACTGGTGGAGGTGCAGAAACAGGCGGGGCGCGTAACGGAACTGGCCGTGCAGCAGTTTACGGCCCAGTTGCTGAATACGCAGGGTCGTAAAAGTCTGATTCAGCAGCAGATTGTCGCCACCGAAAACGCCATTAACCGGCTATTGGGACGTTTTCCGCAACCCATCGCACGGGGTAAATCCCTGCTCGATCGCGAACTGCCCGGACAGGCATTGGCCGGACTGCCCCGCCAGATGATAAACCGCCGACCCGACATCCGCCAGGCCGAACTTGAACTCCGGGCTGCCAATATTGACGTAGACGTAACGCGGGCCGCGTTTCTGCCCAGTCTGAATCTGAACGCCTACGTGGGTGTCAACTCATACCGGCTTACTACGCTGCTCGATCCGGCGTCTCTGGCCGCTGGCCTGCTAGGTGGCTTAACAGCTCCGGTATTTAATCGCCGGTTTCTGAAAGCTGATCTGCGCCAGTCGATTGCCGTGAGCCGCGAAGCGTTTTACCGCTATCG
>JACMPG010000069.1 GCA_014377625.1 Spirosoma sp. | reverse complement strand
GATGTGAAACAGCGCTTGATGGGTTTACTGGATCATCAGGTTGTCTTAAGCCAAGCCCAATTGATTAACATACTAGTACACATTGAGAAGTTAATTGTGGATAAAAATGAACACAATCTTTCACCCTAAAGGGAATAACAGACGTTTGTGAGCGGGTGGTTACGTCTGTACATCAGAGCGGTATAAAATTACGTAAAAACTCACTGGTGAGAACTGGTATGAAAAACGCTGTACGGTTGCGGCCCGACGTATCGGCTAACGCGCGTTAGCCGATACGTCGGACCGCAACCGTACAGCATAAATAGGCTGCCGGATGGCTTACCAGGTATTTTCCAGGTCTTCTTTTTTGAACAGATGATTCCGTTCGTGATAAACTGAGCCACCCTGCGTTCGTTTGAGCGAGAGCAGATTATTCTTCGTCAGGCGGTACAGGAAGGCAATGGGGAGCAGAAACACGAAGAACAAAACGCTCAGGATAATGGCCCCGTTGATACGTCCCAGCACTTCGGCAATCTTAAACCACAGCCACACAATACCGTTGCCCACCGCCGTAATAGCCAGACTCAGCACGCCCACAGCAGCCGCGCCGTAGAGAAAATAAATTGACTTCGTAATAAAGTACAGGACAACCAGGCCGGTCACGATGACCAACTGTGCCTTTACCCGGTCGAGAGGAGTATTTTCCATCTTAGAACAGGGTATAAATAAACGGAGCTACTGCGGAGCCGCCACCAATGACGATAATGATACCGATAAGCAATAAGAGAATAATGACCGGAGCCAGCCACCACTTTTTGCGCTGCTTCAGGTATTTGAGAATGTCTGAGAAGAAATCCATCTTTTTATTTTTTGGTTAGATTGACTGGTTGGGTATTACCACGGGCTACCATCTCATACAGGGCATCGCCAACGCGATGGTTAACGATGGCACTCGCGTGAAAATCATTACGGCCAACAATACGATCATTTGGGTCAACATCTTTCACCAACGACCCCACTTCCAGCACGGGTACGTTGTGCTGCTGAAAAAAGCGGGCAATGGGTGCGGTGTACTGCGCCGTTTTTTCGAGGTTGTGCGAGAACGGAAACAGCACTACATAGAGCGGTATCTTCAGACTGTCGCGGATGGCCACGAATTTACCAAGGTCGCTCAGGTGGTCATTCATCACGCCGGGATCACCGTATACTTTCCGGGTATATTCCATGAACGGAGCTGCATCGCCGTGGGGAATCTGCCAGTAAATATAATTGAGTAGATACGATTGCTGCACAAGCTGCCGCCAGGGTGTTCGTAAATCGCCATAAGGTGGCAGCCCGGCCAGGGTAACACCCCGTCCGGCGGCTGCTTTCTCGATGTCGTTCGGAAAATACTGCAACACCAGCACATCGGGCCGGACGCCAAATTCGGTGAATCGTTTGAACTCATCGCGGGTGTCGGAGCCGGAGATGCCCAGATTGTACACGGTATAGTTCTTACCCAGTTTACCGGCGAGTACGTTACCATAGCGATCTGCCACGTTTTTGAGACCGTGTCCCGACGTGAATGAGTCGCCTACGATCAGCACCTTTTTTTTACCGGTCGTATCGGTATGGGGTGCGTCGCGGTAGCCAATGCCGGTCATGGGGGGCCAGTGCCGCTGAAACCACACGTGCGAGGCCAGCGACAGTGCACCTTCGTGACTCTGCTCGACAAACATGAACCCAATTTCGAGGAAGACCAGCAACGTTACCAGTGGTACGGCCAGCGTACCCACATTACCGAGCCACTTCGGTGCTTTCTCGTTCTTGATGACGCCGTAGTAAAACACCCGCAGTACCTCAATCAGCAGCAGTAACAGCAAGCAGATTTTGGCCACCCGGATATACGGATTGTCCATGAACTGGTAATACGGATATTCAAACGTAACGTGGAATAAATCGTGGAAGTACACGAAGAAGGCCAGAAATCCCAGCAGAATAAGCCGGATTACACTACTGACTAATTTAGACATAGATAGGGGTTAGTCCAGAACGAACTCTTCTTTCCAATTATCTTTTTCCTGCCACTCGGGCTGTTTTTTCTTATCGAATACGTAATTACCCACAACCAGATAATCCATTTCGGTACGCATAAAACAACGGTAGGCGTCGTCGGGCGTGCAGACAATTGGCTCTCCACGGACGTTGAAGCTGGTATTGACAATAACGCCGTAACCCGTCTGCTGTTTAAAGGCGTCGATGAGCTGGTAGTAGCGCGGGTTTGTTTCTTTATGTACCGTCTGAATCCGGGCCGAAAAGTCGATATGCGTAATCGACGGCAGGTCAGATCGCTGGTAGTAGAGTTTATCGCGTAACGACAGGCTGTCATAGTTGTCGGGCAGGGTCATGCGCCGGTTTTTCTGAACCGGATGCACCAATAACATGTAGGGCGATGTGCCTTCGTAGTCGAAATACGTATCCACTTCTTCGGCCAGCACCGAGGGTGCGAATGGGCGGAACGACTCGCGGTATTTGATTTTTAGGTTCAGCTTTTTCTGCATCTCTGCCGAACGCGGATCGCCCAGGATACTGCGACCGCCCAGGGCGCGAGGTCCAAACTCCATCCGACCCTGCACCCAGCCCACCACGTTTTCGGTGGCCAGGATATTGGCAACGTTGGTACTGAGTTTGCCGAAATCGTCGTAATGCGTATAGGCGGCCTTATACTTACGGGCCATCAGTTCTACGTCCAGGTCGGAGAACATGGGGCCGAGATACGAACCGAGCATAGCATCCTGCTCATAATCAATGACGCGGGGTTTGCCGAAATAGATGTAGTAGGCTGCCAAAGCCGCACCCAGTGCGCCACCCGCATCGCCGGCGGCAGGCTGGATAAATACGTTCTTGAATACGCCTGACTTTTGAAGTTTGCCGTTCGATACGCAATTCAGAGCCACGCCCCCGGCCAGCACAATACTATCGGCGTTGGTGAGTCGTTTGGCTTCTTTGGCCATCAGAATAACGACATCTTCTGTTACCTGCTGAATGGCCAGACCGAGGTTACAGTGTTCGGGGCCGAGTTCATCGTCGGGTTTGCGCTGCGGAAATCCGAAGAGTTCTTCCCACTTGTCTTCATGCACCATCCGCAAGCCGGTGGCGTAATTGAAATAGTCCTGGTTGAGCCAGATGCTGCCGTCTTCCTTGATATCGATCAGCTTGTCTTTGATGATACTGACGTAGCGGGCAATATCGGGCGATTGCGGATCGCCGTAGGGAGCCAGGCCCATGAGTTTATACTCGCCGGAGTTGACCCGGAAGCCCAGAAAATACGTAAACGCTGAGTACAGCAGCCCCAGCGAGTGCGGGAAGTGCAGCTCTTTCAGGATGCTGATGTTATTACCCTCGCCCAGACCGATAGACGCCGTAGCCCACTCACCCACGCCGTCGAGCGTCAGGATAGCCGCTTTTTCGTACACCGACGGATAAAACGCAGAGGCTGCGTGGCTAAGGTGGTGTTCGGGAAAGAGCATCGGTACGGGCTTTTTGGTGTCGTAACCGATTTTCTTGAGTTCGTCACGAATGAGCCGTTTCAGAAACAGCTTTTCTTTCATCCAGACCGGCATAGCCTTCAAAAACGACGCCAGCCCACGGGGCGAAAAGGCGTAGTACGTCTCTAACAACCGCTCGAATTTAAGCAGTGGCTTATCGTAGAAAACAATGGCGTCGAGTTTATTGAGGGTAGTACCGCCGTACTCTAAGCAGTACTGAACGGCGTGAGTGGGGAAGCCAGGATCGTGCTTTTTTCGCGTAAACCGCTCTTCCTGCGCGGCTGCAATGATTTTTCCGTCTTCGATGAGCGCAGCCGCCGAATCGTGGTAAAACGCTGATATACCTAATATAGTCATTGGTGAGGAGTTGACTCCAAATGATCGGCAAAGGTACAGCCATTGGCCTGCTAATAACAAACAGTCACCAGATCACTTATTCAACGACACATTTTCAGTTCAGCGCTACCCACCCAGCCCACTCGTAGCCAGTCCTGCCTTTGCTCCTAAAAGTTGGTATCTTTGACCCACAGCCTTTAATCACGCTGTTGCCCTCTGTTTTGAAAATTGCCGCTATCGACATCGGTTCCAACGCAGCCCGGCTGCAAATCTCGACAGTCCTTCACAATGAAGGCGTCGTCAGTTTCAAGAAAGTCGAATACGTCCGGTTTCCGCTTCGTCTGGGCCACGATGTGTTCACCACCGGCGAAATGTCTGCCCAGGCCGAAGCGGCCACCACTAAACTGATGCAGGTGTATAAGTTACTGATGGAACTGCATGAGGTGGAAAGCTACATGGCCTGCGCGACCTCGGCTATACGCGAAGCACAAAACGGCCACGACGTAGTCCAACGCGTCGAAGCGGCCACGGGCGTGAAGATTCATATTATTGACGGGCAGAAAGAAGCAGAACTGATCAACAATGTAGTAGTACAGGCTCTCGACGAACGGCAATACCTGCACATTGACGTGGGCGGTGGCAGCACCGAGCTAAACGTGTACGTAAACCGGGAGAAAATCAATTCTAAATCGTTCAAGATTGGCTCGGTACGACTGCTTGAAGGCAAGGCTGTGAAAGGAGCCTGGCGCAAGATGGAAGACTGGGTAGACGAAAATGTGGACAAACAGGCGGGCATTACAGCGGTGGGTACGGGCGGCAACATCAGTAAGCTCTTCAACATGGCGCGTAAAAACGACAGCGAAACCAGCCTCGAAGAGATTCAGCGTATCCGCGACTACGTGGCCGGGTTCACCCTCGACGAACGCATCAACCAATTGCGACTGAACGCCGACCGGGCCGATGTAATCGTACCAGCCGCCGACATTTATATTTCGGTCATGCAATGGGCCGGCACCGACACGATCATCGTACCCGACCTCGGCCTGAAAGACGGCATTCTGCAATTGGTTTATGCGCAGATGATGCGGAAGAAAAAGTGATGAATGGGCTGACGCCGGAGAGCATCCATCATTTATAATTCATCACCCCCTTTATATACGTCAAGCGCGTGGTGCTTGGGAAAGCAGTCAACCAAACTACTTTTGTTGAGGTTGACGATGGGATAGTCCCGAAACTTTTCGAGGTCTTTGAACAGAAAATGGTGCGAATAGAGCAGTTCGCCCATGCTGTTAGCGTGGGTGTCGCGCACACGGGCGGGTTCAGTGCCGGGTTTATCGTAAAAATGCCGGTCAACGTAGTACATGTCGTTGTTCTCGTCGACCACCACGTTCAGAAAATAATCATTGTCAAAGCCACTGATGTAAATCTGAATGTAGCCCATGAAACAGGCGGCTGCGAGGGCTTTGTACGAAGTCATAGAGATGTAGCTGCGCGGACCGGTAATCGTGATTTTACTCAGGAAGAGATTGCCCCGGTCGTAATACCCGTATTTCCGGCGAAACGGCACCGCGTCGAATCGCTCCAGCGGCACAAAGCAGGGAATGTCGGCTTCGGTTAGGCGGGCCATGTCGCGCGTGAGCCGGTCGGTCAGGTGCGGAAATTTGTCGGGATGAAAAAAAGCGGGGTCGCTCAGCAGGTAATAGTCGGGTTTGACCACCCCGGCCATGGGCGAACTGATGAACGAGTTGACCGCAAACACCTCCAGCCCACGTTCGCGCTGCAGCCACCTGATTTTTTCCGGGTCAAGCTGCGCCACCGACGGGCCATTGGCCAGCACCAGAGCCATTTTACCTCGTTTGCTGTTTTTAAGTTGCCGGGTGTGGCGCAGTGGTCCGAAGTTGGGCAAGACAACTTTCAGGCGGTAATACCAGTTGCGGGCTACGGTGTCTAACCAGTATAGCAGGATGCGGGGGATATTCAGGCCGAGGTATTTCATCGGGAAGCGAGCAGGGGAAAGGGGCGAAAGTACGACGAACACCGTAAACCACCAGAAGACCGTGCCGACCCCGCTCCCTTGCCCCCCGGCATTTGTTTAGTAATTTTGGCCTGTCTCAAATCACAAAAGATGCATGAAAAAAGCCCTGATTACCGGTGCCGATGGTTTTATTGGCAGCCATTTAGTGGAGAAGTTACTGCGCGATGGCTATGCCGTAAAGGCTTTTACGTACTATAACTCCTTCAATAGCTGGGGCTGGTTAGACACGCTCCCCGCCGAAATTCTGCACGAAGTCGAGATTTTTGCGGGTGATATCCGCGACCCAAACGGTGTCAGAACGGCCATGCAGGGCGTTGACACCGTGTTTCACTTAGCCGCCCTGATTGCCATTCCGTACAGCTACCACTCTCCCGACAGTTACGTCGACACCAACGTAAAGGGTACGCTCAACATATTACAGGCCGCCCGCGATTTAAACGTCGAAAAAATACTCGTTACGTCCACATCGGAAGTATACGGCACGGCGCAGTTTGTACCCATTACCGAAACCCATCCCCGGCAGGGACAGTCGCCCTACTCGGCCACTAAAATCGGGGCCGACGCTATGGCCGACGCTTATTACCGGAGTTTCAACCTGCCCGTCGTAACGGTGCGGCCTTTCAACACCTACGGCCCCCGGCAGTCAGCGCGGGCTGTGATTCCGACCATTATTACGCAGTTGCTGAGTGGGCAGCGGAACATCAAACTCGGTGCCACCCACCCCACCCGTGATCTGGTTTTTGTGGCCGATACGGTCAACGGATTCGCCGAGATTGCCCGCCATGACACGCTCATTGGGCAGGAAGTAAACATAGCCACCAATACCGAAATCAGCATTGGCGATCTGGCCCGCCTGATTATCGACCTGATGGGTGCAGACGCCGAGATTGTCTCGGATGACCAGCGGCTAAGGCCCGAAAAAAGCGAAGTGGAAAGGCTCTTCGGCGATAATCAAAAAATCACGTCGGCCACGCCCTGGCGGCCGCAGTACAGCCTGGCCGACGGACTCCGCCAGACAATAGACTGGTTCAGTCAGCCCGAAAACCTGCGCCAGTACAAAGCCCATCTATATAATGTTTGAGTCATTCGTTCAGTTTGTCCGCCAGACATTTGGCGAGCCGGAGGGCTTCATCCCCCTGCATGAACCCCGGTTTGTGGGCAACGAAAAGCAGTACGTCATCGACGCCATTGACTCGACGTTCGTCTCGTCGGTGGGGCGGTACGTGGATAAATTCGAGGAGCAGATTCGCGACTATACGGGAGCCCGCCACGCCATTGCTACGGTAAACGGCACGGCTTCGCTGCACATCGCACTATTGCTGGCGGGCGTGGAACAGGGCGACCTCGTACTGACCCAACCGCTGTCGTTCGTGGCCACCAGCAACGCCATCGCCTACACCGGTGCCGAACCGTGTTTCATCGACGTTGACCCCAACACGCTGAGCCTGAGTCCCGACGCGCTGACGGACTTTCTGAAAAACCAGACTACCCTTCGTAACGGCATTTGTTATCACACAGCCACCGGACGCCGGATCAGTGCCTGCGTGCCGATGCACACCTTTGGCCACCCGGCCCGCATTGGCGAGCTTATTGAGATTTGTACAGCGCACGGAATTCCGGTGGTAGAAGATGCTGCTGAGTCGCTGGGGAGTACGTACGATGGGCAGCAAACCGGCACGTTTGGGCTACTGGGTACGTACAGTTTCAACGGCAACAAAACCATCACGTCGGGCGGGGGCGGCATGATTGTGACGAACGATGAGCGGCTGGGTAAGCTGGCCAAGCACCTCACCACCCAGGCCAAAGTGCCGCACCGCTGGGAGTTCAATCACGACCAGACGGGCTACAACTACCGCCTGCCCAACCTGAATGCGGCCCTGGCCTGCGCCCAGATGGAGCAGCTCGACGGATTCATTGCCAACAAACGGCAACTCGCCAGCCTGTACCAAACGTTTTTTCAGGATTACCCCGCCCGTTTCGTCACGCAACCGGCCCACAGCGAATCGAATTACTGGCTGAACGCTATTTTACTTGCTGACCGTACCGAGCGCGACGCATTTCTGACCTACACCAATGACCACGGCATAATGACCCGCCCGGCCTGGACGCTACTCAGCAGCCTGCCCATGCTACGCCACTGTATGCACGACGGCGGGGCAAATGCTCAGGACATTGAAGACCGGCTCGTCAACATTCCCAGCAGCGTTCGGCTATGATGGACGACCTAATTTTAGTAGGCGGTGGCGGGCATTGCAGGTCGGTCATCGACGTAATTGAAGCCGATGGCCGGTTTCGCATCGTCGGTATCGTGGATGCGCCGGAGAAGGTAGGCGAACAGATCTGCGGCTATTCAATTACGGCTACCGACGACGATCTACCTAATCTGGCGCAGACATACCGGTATTTTCTGGTGACGGTGGGGCAAGTAAAATCAGGAGCGATACGTACCCGGTTATTCCAGCAGATTAAAAGTCTCGGCGGAATATTACCCACGCTCATCGCGCCAACAGCTTACGTTTCCAGACACGCAACTATTGGCGAGGGTACAGTAATCATGCATCGTACTTTTGTGAATGCTGGAGCAACGGTAGGCGTAAACAACATCGTCAATACGGCGGCCCTCATTGAACACGACGCCGTGATCGGCGATTTTTGTCACATTTCGACCGGGGCCATTGTGAACGGAACCTGTGTGGTGGGCGATGGGTGTTTTGTAGGTAGCAACGCTGTGTTGGGCCACGGGGTGCAGCTATCGCCCGGTGGTGTCATTGGAGCCGGGGCTGTTGTACTGACTAATACCCGTCCCAACGCGCTGTACGCGGGCAATCCGGCTGTTTTGAAAAGAGATTTATGAACAGAACCCTCATCATTGCCGAAGCGGGCGTGAACCACAACGGCAGTCTCGACCTCGCCAAAACCCTCATCGACGTAGCCGCTGATGCCGGGGCTGATATTGTGAAGTTTCAGACGTTTAAAGCGGAGAATCTGGTCAGCAAAGCCGCGCAAAAGGCCGCGTATCAGGTCGGGAATATGCCCGAAGATGCCGATACGTCGCAGTTTGGAATGCTTAAAAAACTTGAACTGAGCGAAGCCGACCACCACGCGCTGATCGCCCACTGCCACGAACGGAACATCCGGTTTTTATCCACCGCCTTCGACTTGGAAAGTCTCGATTTTCTGGTGAGTTTAGGCATTAACCTGTTCAAGATTCCGTCGGGCGAAATCACGAATCTGCCGTATCTGCGCAAAATTGGCAGTTTTGGTGGGCGGGTTATTGCCTCCACCGGTATGGCCACGATGGACGATATTTCGGCGATGCTGACCGTACTGGAGCAGGCGGGCACCCCCCGCAGTCAGATTACGATTCTGCACTGCAACACCGAATATCCGTCGCCGTTCGCCGATGTGAACCTGCGGGCCATGCAAACCATTGGCGATACATTTGGCGTATCGGTGGGGTATTCCGACCATACATCGGGCATCGAAGTACCGATTGCCGCCGTGGCCCTCGGGGCTACCGTCATCGAAAAACACTTCACCCTTGACCGCTCCCTCGAAGGCCCCGACCACCTGGCCTCGCTCGAACCCGACGAACTAAAACAGATGGTATGGAGCATCCGACACATCGAAGCCGCCCTCGGCGATGGCATTAAGCGACCTACCCCGTCGGAGGCCAAAAACCGGGTTGTAGCCCGCAAAAGTATTCACCTGAGCCATGATCTGCCCGCCGGACACGTCCTGACCGAAAGCGACCTGACCATGAAACGCCCCGGTAGCGGCATCTCGCCTATGCAAACCGATGCCCTCATGGGCCGCCAACTAACCCGCAATTTGCCCGCCGATCACCTCTTAACCTGGGAGGACGTAGTATGAATATCGGTGTCCTGAGTAGCTCCCGTGCGGATTACAGCATCTACCTGCCGCTACTAAAGGCCCTGACCAGCGAGCCGGGGTTTGCGGTCGAGGTGCTGGCGTTTGGCACCCATCTGTCGGGGCAGCATGGCCATACCATCGATCAAATCAGGGCCGACGGGTTTCTGGTGCGTACGGTCGATGCCGTACCCGTGGGCGATACGCCCGGCGATATTGCACGGACGATGGGCGCGACGATGCAGACATTTGCGGGTGTGTGGGCTGACCAGAGTTATGACCTGCTGCTTTGCCTCGGCGACCGCTACGAGATGTTTGCCGCCGTGTCCAGCGCAATTCCGTTTAATCTTCCGATTACCCACATTCACGGCGGAGAAACGACGCTTGGAGCCATCGACAATGCGTTTCGCCACGCTATTACGGTCATGGCCACGTATCATTTCACGACGACCGAAACGTATAAACAGCGGGTTATTGAACTTACTGGCTCAGACCAGAACGTATACAACGTCGGCGCGCTGAGCATCGACAACCTAAGCCACCTCACGTTGCTGACCAACGCGCAGTTTCTCGACCGTTTCGGCATTGACCTCAATATTCCCACTATACTCATCACGTTTCATCCCGAAACAGTATCGTTTCAGCATACCGCCGACCACGTAACGGCCCTGCTCGACGCGATGCAACAACTCGATACGTATCAACTGGTAATCACCATGCCCAATGCCGATACGATGGGCAATTACGTCCGGGCGCGGCTACGGGACTTCATCGACGCACACGCCAATGCGGTTGGTGTCGAATCATTCGGGACCATCGGGTATTTGTCGTGCATGAAAGCCTGCCAGTTTATGCTGGGCAATACGTCGAGTGGGTTTGTGGAAGCGAGTTTCTTTCCAAAATACGTTATCAATCTGGGCGACCGGCAGCGGGGCCGCATCCTGACGCCTAACATCATCGACTGCGCGCTCGATTCGGTGGCTATCCTGACGGCGGTGAGGGCCATCGAGAATGCAGATCCGTTGTCGCCCATCAATGTCTATGGCGATGGTACCGCTGCCGAACAAACTGTCTCTATCCTACGCAAAATTCGTGACGAATTACGCTAACCATATCATCGCCCCCGACGCGCCCGTGACTCGCGCCCTCGAACAGATTGGGCAGCTCGGCCAGTACCTGACGCTATTCGTGGCCGACGATACCGGCAAACTCTTTGGCACCCTTACCGATGGCGACATTCGGCGCGGGTTACTGAATGGAAAGCCGCTTACTGACGCCGTGAGCCGGTTTATGAACCCGAACTTCCGGTTTTTACGCCAGCACGAAGACAATACCGATACCATCCGGCTGTTCAGGGAGCAGCTGCTTCAGCTCATTCCCGAACTCGACACCGACGGTCGGCTGGTACGTATTATCAATTTGGTCAAAACGCGGGCGTTGCTGCCCATCGACGCCGTGATTATGGCCGGGGGGCGGGGCGAACGACTACTGCCGCTGACCCGGAATACGCCCAAGCCGCTGTTGCCGGTGGGTTCAAAACCCATTATCGAGCATAACGTGGACCGGCTGATTCAGTACGGCGTTGGCCACGTTCACATCACGACGCGCTACCTCGGCGAGCAAATCGAAGCGTTTTTTGGCGATGGTACGGCCAAGGGCATTCAGATTGACTACACCCGCGAAACCGAACCCCTCGGCACGGTGGGGGCCATGCGTCTGACGCCTACCTACCACAACGATACGGTGTTGCTGATGAACTCCGACCTGCTGACTAACATCGACTTCGAGGATTTTTACAGCGAATTCCGGCGGCAGGATGCCGACATGGCGGTAGCTACGGTGCCGTATCCGGTCAGTATTCCGTTTGGGGTGCTGGAAACCAACGCGGGCCGCATCCATGCCCTGCGCGAAAAGCCGACCTATACCTACTACGTCAACGCGGGTATCTACCTGATGAAACGCAGTGTGATTGATATGATACCGCCGGGTCCGTACAACGCTACCGACCTGCTCGAACAGCTTATCGCGACACAACACACGGTCACGTATTTCCCCTTGCTGGGCTACTGGCTCGACATTGGACGCCCCGACGATTACCAGAAAGCCTGCACCGACATTAACCATATTGCCCTATGAAAACCCTGTTTCTGATTCCGGCGCGGGGCGGCTCGCAGGGCATTCCCGGCAAAAACCTGAAGCCACTGGCTGGCAAACCGCTGCTCTATTACACCCTCGACACCGCTCGCCAACTCGCCCCCGACGCCGACATCTGCCTATCGACCGATTCGGACGAGATTATCCGGGCGGCTACGGACTACGGACTGTCAGTACCGTTTAAACGCCCCGCCGAACTGGCCACCAATCAGGCAGGCAGCTACGGTGTTTTGCGCCATGCCGTTGACTTTTACCGGCAGCAGGGCCGGATGTATGACGTAGTTGTATTGCTACAACCCACATCGCCGTTTCGCCAGGCCCGGCACGTGCGCGAAGCGATGACGTTGTATACGAGCGATCTGGACATGGTGGTATCGGTAACGGAGTCGGACCTGAACCCGTATTTCAATCTATTCGAGGAAAGCAGCGCGGGCTATCTCGAACCGTCAAAAGACGGCGGGCAATTCGTTCGGCGGCAGGACGCGCCCACGGCCTACGGCTACAATGGCGCGGTCTATGTCATCAACACGGCATCGCTGTCCACGCAGACCCTACGGGAGTTCGCCCACATCAAGAAATACGTCATGTCCGCCCCCGATTCCGTTGACCTCGACACCCCCTTAGACTGGCAATTCGCCGAATTTCTGATGCAGCAGCGTGAAGCAAACGATTCGAAGTAGTTTTACGGTTACTGACAAATTCTATTTCGTTACGACACGGTTTTCTGTCATTCCGACAAAGGAGGAATCTCTATCGCAGACAAATTCTTACTACACAGAGATTCCTCCTTTGTCGGAATGACAAAACGCCCCAATAATTTATAATTCAGAGAGTGGGTATAATCAAACGTCAGACAATTCAGGCATCCGTTTACTCCTACGCGGGGGTGGCGGTGGGGTTTTTGACGCAGGGGCTGATTTTTCCGCACGTATTCAGCAAGGCGCAGATTGGATTGCTGGCCCTGCTCGTCGCGCTGTCGCTGGTGCTAATGCAGGTGGCGAGCCTGGGGCTGAACAACGCCGGGGGACGGTATTTTCCGTACTTCCGCAACGCCGAGCGGCAACACAACGGCTACCTGACCATCAGCCTGCTCACTACGCTGACGGGTTTTGGGCTGTGTGTGCTGCTGTTGTGGCTGGCTCGGCCCTGGGTCATTGCGCAGTACGGCCCGGAGTCGCCCCTGTTTGTGCAGTATTATTACCTGCTCATTCCGTTGACGCTATTCACGGTCTTTTTCTCGGTGTTCGACAATTACGCCAAACTGCTCTACGACCCCGTTACCGGTACGCTGCTGCAACAGTTTGTGCTGCGGTTGCTGATTTTGGCAGCAGGCGGGATGTACTGGATGGGTTGGCTCACGTTCGGGCAGTTTCTAATAGGCTGGCTAGGCGCGTTTCTGGTGTCAACCTTACTGATGGCGGGCAGTGTGGCGCGGGGCGGCAATCTATCCGTGAATCTATCTTACGTGTCCGTTGCGCCAGAATTGCGCCGGAATCTGGTACGCTATTCATCGCTGACGCTGACTACGGCCCTGTCGAGTCAGGTCATTCTCATCATCGACAAAGCCATGCTGAGTGCCGACGCGGGGCTGTCCGACACGGGGGTGTACAGCACGGCGTCTTACTTTGCCGCCGTCATTGCCCTGCCCGCTACGGCACTCTACAAAGTGTCGGCCACGCTCATTGCCGAGTCTTGGAAAACCGACGACCGGGCCAATATCCTGACCATTTATCAGAAAAGCTGCCTGAACCAACTGCTGGCGGGCTGTCTGGTGTTTGTAGGCGTAGCGGCCAACCTGCCGAGTTTATTTACGCTGCTGCCACCGGGCTACGAAGCGGGCTACGCCGTAATTCTTCTGTTAGGTCTGGGTAAACTCGTCGACATGGCCACGGGTGTGAACGGTATTATTCTGGCCACGTCGCGGTTTTATGCGTTCGATACGGTGCTGTTCATTGGCGTAGTCGTGGTTACGATTGCGGCTAACTATTACCTCATTCCGCGCTATGGCATGAATGGAGCCGCTTTTGGTGCGGTGCTGGCTACCACACTGTACAACGTGGTCAGAACAGGGCTGGTTTGGCGGCTGTTT
This sequence comes from Spirosoma sp., assembly GCA_014377625.1. Lineage (GTDB taxonomy): Bacteria > Bacteroidota > Bacteroidia > Cytophagales > Spirosomataceae > Spirosoma. The sequence goes on along the minus strand of JACMPG010000069.1, from coordinate 1,006 downwards.
AGGATGCAGCCGTTTTCATGGCGCAATGGCGCAATTATTCTAATAACCGGACTGGTGTGGCTGGTTGCCAGTCTGCTGCCCTACGGCAGCGGGGCTTGGTGGCGCGTAGCCCTCGACGTAGTTTTGCGGTCGGGTCTGATTGCGGGGCTATTCATCGGCATCGTGTACGCCCTGAACCTCTCACCCGATGCGAACGAGTTGCTAAGGGGGTTGGTCAGACGTAAGTAGGTTGGACATTCTTGTCCGACCAAGCCCGGTAGGGCTAACGATGTAACGACTAAGTTTCACTTGCCCTATTAGCCTGACGGCTTGGTGGGACAAGAGTGTCCAACCTACATATACCTCAAAAATGTGGCTGTTTAAATACCTCTTCACGAATCTGTACCGGGCGGTGCAAACCAGCAGCGGGCGTCGGCTGTTGTGGCTGTTTTTTCGTTATGCCGGTCGGCCCCGTCACCAGACAATGGAGATTCCGTTTGGGCGGTATCGGTTTACGGTGCCGGATGCGTTTTCGTTTGTGTGGCAGTACAAGGAAATCTTCGCCGATGAATCGTACCGCTTTGCCACCAACTCATCTAATCCCGTTATTCTGGACTGCGGGGCCAACATCGGCACGAGCATCGTCTGGTTTCGGCAAACGTACTCGACAGCCCGGATTATTGCGTTCGAGGCTGAACCCGCCATTGGTGCGGTGCTAACCCGCAATCTGGAGCGCAATGGCGTTTCCGGCGTTGACATCGTACAAAAAGCCGTCTGGACCGATAACGGGGGGCTGGACTTTGGCAGTGGCGAGGCCGACGCAGCGTCGTTGTTTTCCGAAACCGGTCGCAGACGGGTACCCTCGGTACGGCTGCGCGATTATCTACTCCGCGAAACCCGCATCGACATGCTCAAAATCGACATCGAAGGGGCTGAAACCGCCGTCTTGCTCGACTGCCGCGACGCTCTGACGAACGTGCAGAATATGTTTATTGAGTTTCACGCCTACATCGGTCATCCGCAAACG
>JACMPG010000068.1 GCA_014377625.1 Spirosoma sp. | reverse complement strand
TAGCCTGTGTATATATGCGTACTTTCTTGTTTTCGGACGTTACAACCTTTACTGCACTCATGCCCGAACCATCGTTGGCATTGGTAACTCCCTGAGCTACCGCTGCGCTGCCTGCCAGACTCATCGAAATGAGGAGAGCGGTCATTGATAAACGGATTTGGTTCAGTGGTTTGACTTTTAGTTTGAACCGCTGCAAAGGTGTGGGTTTTTCCCGTTTTAGTGCAAGTGATTTGCTGTTCGCCAAGGCGTTTACATTGAATATTCATGCTATAAGTCAATTAGTTATGAGTAGAATAGGGTGTTTATGAGAAAAGTACAACAAGTCCATCTAAAGAACGCATAGTTTGTATTTTTCTAATAGTCTGAAATAGTAGGATTATACAATTTATCCGGTAGGTTCGTCATTGATATTATGCTATTCGTAGTCATATGCAAAAACGCCGGGTCATCATGGCCCGGCGTCTTTCGCTTAAAACCTGACCAAATCCGCACTACATTAACACACTATTCACGGGCTGAACGCGCTGGGGTAGGTTGGTTTCGCCAAGCATATCGCGCAGATCAATTTCGATGACGCGGCAGATGGCCGTCAGTGGTACGTCGTTGACGCTGTTCTCGAACGGGTTTTCGCTGGTATCGCCCACCACTTCCATCGTGTTGAACACCCAGGCAATGATCGTGAAAAACGGTACCGTCAGCCAGATGTGCCAGCCGCTGATTTTGGCCATCTCGGTCAAGAGTCCGTAGGGTAGCACGAAGATGAACAGCCAGACGAACGCATAGCTGAAATAAGCGTACTGACGTGGAAACGGGAACGACTTGATCCGCTCCGACGCTCCTTACTGATTGTAAAACTCCGCCAGCATCCGGGTCAGGTCAACGTGGTAAAAATCGCTGAGGTGGCCCGATGCGCGGAGGTCGGCCAACTGCGCTGACTGTTGCCGGAGCAGGATAGTGGCCGGATTGGGGTGTTTGATAATGGCTTCGACCTCGGCTTTGGACATGAACCGGCTCAGTTCTTTATCCAGGCTGCACTGTCTGAATTCGGCAATGCGATCGATCATGTCGTGGGCCGGGTCACGATGCTGCGTCCAGACGGGTTTTTGCCGCAGTTGCACCCGCAGAGCCGTTATGTAGGCCAGGTGGCGATAGATCAGTTCGTGATGAATCTGATGCAGCTCATTGGCGGGCAGCGGGTCGGGGGCGTCATGGTTGGTGATGTAATCCAGGACCATGACGCTCCACGAACGGCTGGCATTGACCAGACTCCCCCAGATTCGGCGGGCTTCCCAGAGCCGGTCGTAGGACGAGTTGTTTTTGAAGCCCACGTAAAAAGCCACCGCCGTACCAATTGTGGCGACCGGTACGAACGGAATGGCCAGAAACGTCCAGCCCGCAAACGTATAGAGCGAACAGATCCCGATGGAATAGGCCAGAAAGAGCAGAACAGACCGCCAGGCAAACGGAAGGACAACGGCAAACGGAATACGCTTGGTAGTGAACATAACAGGAAGGGGTTGTTTGGGTACTATGCTACGAAATTTGAGCCGGGTGAACAACCGTTTCGTCAAACAAATTGGGTGCTGAGGTCTTTATTTATAAACTATACCTTGTATGCAACAGACACTAACCAATCAAATCGCTATCGTTACGGGAGCCAGTAGCGGCATCGGAACGGGCGTAGCTATTTCGCTGGCAGCCGCCGGAGCCACGGTGGTCGTCAATCACTCGTCAGCTTCGTCGCTCGAGAATGCGCAGGCGGTACTCAAAACTATTACCGATGCCGGTGGCCGGGGCATGACGGCCCAGTGCGACGTAACGAATGAAGAAGAAGTCGAGAAGATGTTTGCCGACACCGTTGATATATACGGCACCGTCGATATCCTGATCAACAACGCCGGTTTGCAGCGCGACGCCAAATTTGAAGACATGACGCTGAAGCAGTGGCAAACCGTAATCGACGTAAACCTGACGGGGCAATTTCTGTGCGCCCGCGCGGCCATCCGCGAGTTTTTGCGCCGGGGCCCACGCCCGGAGGTATCCAAAGCAACGGGCAAAATCATTTGTATGAGTTCGGTGCACGAGATCATCCCCTGGGCGGGCCACATCAACTACGCATCGTCTAAGGGGGCCATCAGGATGTTCATGCAGTCGCTGGCGCAGGAGTACGGCGACCGCATGATTCGGGTCAACAGCATCTGCCCCGGTGCCATTCAGACGCCCATCAATACTGATGCATGGAACACCCCCAAGGCGCTCAACAGCCTGATGACCCTGATTCCCTACAATCGCATTGGTCAGCCCGAAGACGTTGGTAACCTCGCCGTTTTTCTGGCTTCCGATCTGTCGGATTACATCACCGGGGCCAGCATCTTCATCGACGGCGGCATGACGGTGTTTGAGAGTTTCTCTACGGGAGGATAATAGTTTCGTTGTTAATATACATCAATGACCATCGAACAGCAGCGACTGGAAGACCCGGCCTGGCGGCAGTGGGGGCCGTACGTATCGGATCGGCAGTGGGGAACCGTGCGCGAAGATTACAGTGCCAACGGCGATGCCTGGAACTACGTCACCCACGATATGGCCCGTAGCTATACGTACCGCTGGGGTGAAGAGGGTATTGCCGGTTTCTGCGACGACAAACAGCAGCTCTGTTTTGCGCTGGCACTCTGGAACGGGCAGGATGCCATTCTGAAAGAGCGGTATTTCGGGCTGAGCAACGCCGAGGGGAATCACGGCGAGGACGTGAAGGAACTGTATTATTTTCTCGATAACACCCCCACCCACTCGTACCAGCGAATGCTCTACAAATACCCGCAGACGGCTTATCCCTACGAAGATTTGCTGGCCGAAAACCGTCGGCGCACCCGGCTGGACCCCGAATACGAACTGATCGACACCGGGATTTTTGATGAGGATCGGTATTTCGACGTATTTGTGGAGTACATCAAGGAAGATGCGCGGGACATTCTGGTGCAGATTACGGCATACAATCGCGGCCCCGATCCCGCTGATTTGCACCTGCTGCCGACGCTCTGGTTTCGCAATACCTGGATTTGGGGCAACGACTCCGACGGCGTACCGGACGTACGGCCCGAAATTCGGCTCTGTGCCAACGGTACCGCCGTAGCTGAACAGGCTTTGCTGGGCCGTTATGTCTTCCACGCCGAAGGGCAGCCCGACTGGCTTTTTTGCGAAAACGAAACCAACGTCGCCCGGCTCTACAACGCTCATTCCGGCACGGCTTATCCCAAAGACAGCGTCAACGATCATGTTCTGCACGGGGCCGATACCGTCAATCCGGCGCGGTTCGGCACCAAAGCAGCCGCGCAGTATCAGTACAGCGTTCCGGTGGGGGGCTCCGTTACGCTGCGGCTCCGGCTTGAAGCATCTGACTCAGAAGCATCTGACCTGACCGATCCGTTCGCTAATTTCGATGCTATCCTGGCCCGCCGAAAGGCCGAAGCCGACGAATTTTACGCGACCATCCAGCCCGCCAAAGCTACCGACGACGAGAAACAGGTGCAGCGGCAGGCCTTTGCCGGCATGCTCTGGAGCAAGCAGTACTACTATTACGACGTAACGCGCTGGCTCACCGGCGATCCGAACCAGCCGCCCCCACCACCCGAACGCTGGCCGGGGCGCAACCATACCTGGCCACACCTGATCAACGCGGGCGTTATTTCAATGCCCGATACGTGGGAGTACCCCTGGTACGCGGCCTGGGACTGGGCGTTTCACTGCGTTAATTTTGCCCTGATTGATCCCAGCTTTGCCAAAGAGCAACTCATGTTGCTCACCAACGAGTGGTACATGCATCCTAACGGACAGCTACCGGCCTATGAGTGGAATTTCTCCGACGTGAACCCGCCCGTTCATGCCTGGGCGGCCTGGCGGCTGTACCATTACGAGCTGGAGCGTAAACCACCTGGCGAAGAAGACCTGCCGTTTCTACGGGGTATTTTTCACAAGTTGATGATTAAC
>JACMPG010000067.1 GCA_014377625.1 Spirosoma sp. | reverse complement strand
CTTCAGATTACCATGCCCCATCGGATCGTCGGTATAAGGCGCATTCAGGGCTGTCATGTCAGCATCTTTATAATACTGCCGGATAATTACCTGGTTGTTTCCGCTCAGTTCGGTACCGGGCGTTAGCGTCCAGTAGCGGTTAAACGCTATCCAAGGTGCCACAATGTTCCGGTAGCCGTAGCTGCCTAATTTTACGTAATTGGCCGGCGAATAGGCATCGATGTATTTCACGCCCGCATTGCCCCGTAATTTGAGGTCAAAAGGTGGTACGCCAACGGTGCCGATGTTGTAATTGTTTTTTTTGATGGACAGCAACAGATTGGCCAATGAATCGGTATAGTGCGTAAATCCGTTGGTGTCGGTACACTGGCAGGTGGCCGTGCGGGTAGTGCCATCGGTGGGCGGAACGGGAAAGCCGTCGTTATCTTTAATGATGGTAAACTGGTCTTTCACGGTCCCGCTGGCCGATATAAACTTCGCGTCGAGCCGTTTGCCTTCTATCTCCAGGTACAGCGAACCGCCTTCGTTGATGGACGACTGCATGGCTGGGTGAGGCCATTTGCCTATACCTTGTGTGCCCCCCGACCGGCCACCCGCTCCGTTTACTACATACACTACCCCTTCGTTGGTGGCCGAGGTGGTGTTTTTAAAATAAAAACATGAGTTGGATGACCCATCCAGCCGCCCCGACGACTGCGCGTTACCCGCCAGAAAGGGATTATTTACATTCATACTAAATGAATCGGTTCCCGATGTTGAGGTTGGATATAGCCCTTTCATCAGTCGGGAACGCTCATAAACATGGCTGTGGCCGGACATGACTATATCAACCTTGTAGTTTTCCAAAATGGGTACTAAATTCTTACGGACATTGACTAATTCAGGCTCTGTATCTGAATTGTATGTACCCTGCGTGTAAGGTGGATGATGCCAGTACAGAATAGTCCAGTGAATGGCCGGGTTAAGTTGTGCAGCAGCCAAATCCTGTTTCAGCCAGCTTACCTGCGGGCCGGTCGGGTTAAAAATGGCGGTTCCCTGTCCAGTTTCAAACCCATACGAATCGAGGCTTACAACGTGGATGTTGTTGTAGTTGAAGGAGTAATACTCTTCCTGATGCGAAGGGACACCGCCCCCACCGTTGGCGGCTTCGGTAAAGTTGTTGACTACATCGTAGTAGTGAATGGGGTGGGGGGCGTAGCGTAGCCCCCCGGCTAAGTAACTGCTCTGGTAATCGTGATTACCGGGGGCGGCATAAAAAGGCGTTTGCCGAAACAGCCAGTCGTAGCGAGCTTTACCTTTATCAAATACATTTTTCGAGTAGTCTTCGTCAAGGCCCCAGTCGTAGGCATTATCGCCCATCCAGAGCCACATATCGACGTAATTAATCTGGTTTTGCTGTTTGAACGCCTTAAACTTAGCAATTACACTATCCTGCCTGGACTCATCGGTGCCAAAATCGCCCAACGCCCAGATGCGGGTTTTTCTGGCCGTGCCGGGCAGCGGGGCCGTATAAAAATAATGCGTAGAAGCCGCCGTAGCCAACCCCTCTAACTGAACCACTGGCGAACCAGCCGCTTCAATAATGTAGTAATACTTGCGGTTGGGCAGCAGATTGGTTAGTTTGATTTGATGATCGCTCGACAAAGCGGTTTCTGAAACCACCTGTGCGTTGCCCACCGTCAGGTTGGTGGCAACGGTGTCGTAGCGCACCTGCCCTCTGGTAAGGGCCTGGGTACTCCAGCGCAGTATCATACTGCTGGTTGTTCCCATTTGCAGATATGGCCCCCGCACAATCTTGACCTGTGGAGCCGCCGTTACCGGAATACCTTCCAGCCGAAGGTTAAACCGAAGGTCGGAACTGTTGGTGAGGGGCATATCGACGTTGGTCTGGTGTACTTCTGCCGTGATGACGTTCAACCCAGTACGCAAAAAAATACGCGGCCTGACGTTGTCTGTAGATACGTCGGTGGAGATTGTTTTCCAGTTGCTTTTGTCGGCCAGCCCTGTCAGAGCCGATGTGGTATGGGTCAATATCCCGTTGGGCATAAACTCGCGTTTTACTTCGGCCCCGTTTACGTACAGCGCAATGCCGGGGTCGCGCTGATAGTAGATAATAAACTTCTGATAGTCGTTGATATTTGTAATGGTAAAGGTTTTACGAAAATAGATGGTCGGGTACTTGTTGGTGCAGTTATACACGGTCGGCTCGCAGCCCGTTGGTACAATTGTAGTGGGCCCATCAACACTATTCCGCGAATAGCCGAGCGGTGACGCCCCGGACGGCCAACCCGAATCATCGAACGTACCCCCGCCTTTCCAGTTGTTAGATGAAGGCGCGGCTGTATTAGCCCAGTATTTCCATTGCTCACCGGAGTTGATGAGTACCTGGGGCGTTTGGGCGATCAACAGCGAATGTAGCCCCAAAACGAGCATGAAACACAGTTTATATATGATGATTTTCATAATAAATTGTATGTAAATATAACCAAAGCTATTTAAAAATTTGATAAATACAAATTTTTAAACAATTAATTAATCGTTATACATCTGCAGAGGGTACATGTATGGGTAGGCAGGCAGCCACAGAAAAAAGTGATGAATGCTACTGAAGATTGGTATCATCACTACAACTCTTGCCTGATCAGCAGAGCCTGTTTAGCTTTACGGAACAACCTTTTATAAGCCGGTACGCCGGAAGAAACCGTAAACTGAATACCGTAGAATCATGTACGATCTGATAGTTGTTGGTGCCGGGGTGCTGGGCACGTTTCATGCCTATAACGCAGCCAAAGCGGGACAGCGGGTGCTGTTGCTCGACAAAGACCGCTATCCGGTTGGCGCAACGGTACGTAATTTTGGTCAGGTAGTACCGTCGGGACTGGCCGGGCGGTGGTTCGATTATGGGCGACGGAGTCTGGAAATTTATCGGGAAATTCAGCAACAGACCGACATCACCATCCGGCAAAACGGTACCATTTATATCGCATCGGACGACGACGAATGGACGCTGGCCAATGAACTTTACGACCGTTACCAGCACATCGGCTACGAAAGCGCGTTACTGACGAAAACGCAATGCCTGGACAAGTACCCGTCGCTAAGACCTGATTACGTGCGGGGTGGTATTTTCTTTCCGCAGGAGATGAGCGTGGAGCCGGAGCAGATGATTCATCGGCTGCTGGGCTTTGTGCAGGAACAACTACGTGTCGATTACCGGCCCGGCTCGGTCGTAGTGGGTTGCGAACGGCTTGCCGACGGAGCTACGGTAGTGCTGGCTGGCGGGCAACGGTTCAGGGGGGAACGGGTGCTTATTTGCAGTGGTCATGAGGTGCGGCTGCTCTTTCCCGACGTGCTGGCTCAGGCGGGTTTAGTGGTCAGTAAATTACAGATGCTGCTGGCCGCGCCGGTAGCGGGTTTGCAGTTACCCGGCAACATCCTTACCGGTCTGAGCATCCGTCGGTACGAAGCTTTTCAGGAATGCCCGTCCTACGCTTCTATTTCCCAAAATACTCCCGATTCCCTGGCCGAACTCAAACGCCAGGGCATTCATATTCTCTTCAAACAGGCGGCTGACGGCAGTATCATCGTCGGCGATTCGCACGAGTACGCGTCCGCTGCCGAAGCGGAGAATCTCGGCTACCATACCAGCGAGTATATCAATGACCTGATGCTGGCCGAAGCCCGGCGTATTGTCCAGTTTCCCCTACGCATTACCAAAGCATGGCCGGGTTTTTACAGCCAGACGCCCAGCGAGATTTTTGATTATCCGGTGGCCGATACCATTCGTATTATTACCGGTATTGGCGGCAAGGGTATGAGTTCGAGCGCGGGATTTTCCGAAGAAATTATTGGCCAATGGCTGGGTGGTAAACATCCTGTTGGTTAGTAACTTGTGCCGCTTAATCAACCGTTGTTACGCCTATATTACATGGCTTCTGATCTATTCACAAACCGTTGATATTTAGTCAACACAGACGTAACACTGCCCTACTACTTTTGCAGAGATTACTCATTCAGTACTAACCTGCGATTGTATGAAACCAGAATGTTTACGTTTCGTAACGCTGCCCAATCTGGCCCTGCGCCGGTTGCTGGCAGCGTTTTTATTTTGTCTGTTGCCCGGCGCAATGGCTCTGGCACAAGCCATTACGGGCCGCGTTACGGGTGCCGACGACAACCAGCCGCTGCCAGGCGTCAGCATCGTAATAAAAGGAACCGTCACTGGCACGACTACGGGGGCCGACGGTACGTTCTCCATTAACGCTCAGCCAACTAATACGCTCACGTTCTCCTTCATCGGCTACGCCAATCAGGACATTGTTGTGGGTAATCGAACCAGCATGAATGTTGTCATGAAAGCGGGCGAACAGACTCTCAGCGAAGTGGTGGTAACGGCCCTTGGCATCCGGCGCGAAGAGAAAACCCTTGGCTACGCGGCCAGTACTGTCAACGAGAACGCGGTGAAAGATGCCAAAGCTAACAACTGGATCAGTACGCTGTCGGGTAAGGTGGCCGGGCTGAACATTCAGGGTGTGGGCGCGGGACCAATGGGGTCGGCCCGGATTACGCTCCGGGGCGAATCGTCGCTGAACTTAGACAACAACCAAGCTCTTATTGTGGTCGATGGCGTGCCGGTCAGCAGCAAGATTACCGGCACCGGCTACACCTCGCACCTCTCTGCCGATAGCCCCGTCGATTACGGCTCGACGATATCCGACATCAACCCCGACGACATCGAGAAGGTAACCGTGCTGAAAGGTGCGGGGGCCACGGCCCTTTACGGAAGCCGGGCCGCCGGTGGTGCGCTGATTATCACCACTAAGTCGGGCGTGCGTAAAGACCGGGGTATCGGTGTAGTTTATAATACCAACTTCAGCATTGACCAGGTGAACCGCTGGCCCGACTACCAGTACGAATACGGCGAGGGCCGCACCAGCGCGTATTATTCGTACCTCAACAGTGCCGACGGCATCAACACCAGCACCACCGCAGCCGCTGGCCGGGCGTTTGGCCCCAAGTTCAACGGCCAGTCCTATTTCCAGTACAACCCCAACGACCCACTGGGCCAACCCACCGAACGTACCCCCTGGCGGGCCTACGACGACTACATCACCGGCTTTTTCCAGACCGGGCGCACCTTCTCCAACAGCCTCTCGCTCGAAGGCGGGGGCGAAAACGGCTCGGCCCGTTTTTCGTTTACGCACCTCAAAAACGAGTGGATTATTCCCAACACGGGTTTCGAGCGTATCAACGCGGCCCTGTCGGTGAATCAGCAGTTGTCGAAGCGGCTCAAATTGCAGGGCAAGGCCAACTACACCAATAAACGCAGCGACAACCTGCCCGCTGCGGGCTACAACAACCAGTCGCTGATGTATTTTCTGATTATCGGCACGACCCCCAACGTCGATCATAACTGGTATAAACCCTACTGGCAACCCGGTCTGGAGGGCGTTCAGCAGAAGAACCCGTTCAACCCCGGCCCCGACAATCCGTACCTGGATATGTATGAGATGCTGAACAAGATGAACAAGAATGGGCTGATTGGCAACGTCCAGGCCACCTACCAGATCAGTGACCACCTCGATTTACTGGTCAGAACGGGATTAGATATGTCGTTCGAGTTTCGGTCGCAGCAACGGCCCTTCAGCATGACCAAGTTTCCGCGTGGTATGTACCGCGAACAGAACGTGTTTAGCTACGAATCGAACAGCGATTTCCTGCTGACCTATAAAAACACCTTTGCCCGGCAACTGGGGCTAACGGTGTCGGCGGGGGGGAACGCCATGCGGCAGACCTACGATTTTGCCGGTCTTTACGCCGACCAACTGGCCCAGCCGGGCATCTACCAGATTTCCAATAGTTTAAACCAGGCCGTGGCCGACCCAGTTAAAACCAGCAAGGCCATCAACAGCCTGTATGCCGCCGGGCAACTGTCGTTCGACGAAAAAATCTTTGTGGACGTAACGGGCCGCAACGACTGGAGCAGTACGCTGCCCTTTCGCAACAATTCGTTTTTCTACCCCTCGGTCAGCACCAGCTTTCTACTCAACGAACTCCTGCCGCTGCCCCGCGCCGTTTCGTTCGCCAAGTTGCGGGGTTCGTGGGCGCAGGTCGGCAACGATACCCGGCCTTACCAGACTACCAAGTATTACGATGCCATTTACGGCAACAACTTCACCAACTCCAACACGTTGTTCAACGCCGACCTGAAACCTGAAATTACGGCCAGTGTCGAATTTGGGGCCGACGTTCGGCTGTTCCAGAACCGACTTGGTCTCGACGTAGCGGTGTATAACAACAACAGCCGCAACCAGATTCTGGCCATCCCGCTCGATCCGGTGTCGGGCTACTCGAACGCGCTCATCAACGCCGGGCTGATCAACAGCAAAGGCGTGGAAGTGAAACTCTACGGCAAGCCCATCAGCAGCCCTAAATTTACCTGGAACAGCACCGTTGTCTGGTCGCGCAACCGCAGCTACGTCCGCGAACTGGCCAACGGCATCACCAACCAGATTATTTACGGCCACAACAGCAACGTCACCATCGAAGCCCGCGTGGGTGGGCGCATGGGCGATATGTACGGCAGAGGATTCCAGCGCGCTCCCGACGGGCAGATTATTTACTCATCGGTAGGCTTGCCCGCTACCCTCGACCCCACCACCAAAGTGTGGGGTAATGCTTTTGCCGACTGGAAAGGCTCGCTCCAGAACGAGTTTCTCTACCGGGGTTTCCGGCTCAGTATTCTGCTCGATGGGCAGAAGGGCGGCAGTATCTACTCGCAGACGAACCATAAAAACAACACCCTCGGCAAAACTAAAATTACTCTGCCCGGTCGCGATGAAGGCATCGTGGGCGCGGGCGTAGTGGCCCAGCCCGACGGCTCGTTTCTGCCCAACACGGTAAAGGTGTCGGCGGCTTCGTACTACGACAGCTACTACCAGATCAGCAATGCTGAGGTGAATATTTTCGATGCGTCGTTCCTGAAAATCCGCGAAGCCCGGCTGGAGTTCAACCTGCCCGCTACGCTGCTGAGCCGCGTGGGTGTTCAGCAAACGAGCGTGGCATTGTTCGGGCGCGACTTAGTCAACTTCACCAGATTCCCCGGTTTCGATCCCGAAGGCGGCAACCTCAACAACGGCACGCTCACGCCCGGCGTTGAGCTGGCCCAGTTTCCCTCTACCCGCACCATGGGCGCCAACCTGACTTTTAAATTCTAACGGAATCGATACCGATGAAAAAATACCTGATAGTCACCCTGCTGACGGTGCTCGCGATGGCCTGCACCAGCAACTTTGAAGAAATCAATACCGACCCGAACCGCCCCAAAAATATCAATCCGGGCGTTATTCTGGGGCAGTTGCAATACCGAATCGTGAACAGTTCCATGCAGTCGGCGCGGGGCCTGACCCACGAACTCATGCAGGTCGATGCACCCCGGTCAAGCGCGGGCGGGGCGGGCGTTCACCGCTACGTGATCACCCCCGGTGCGGGCGTGTGGAGTAATTTTTACAACTACCTGACCGACATTCAGGACATTTATACCTTAGCCGACGGGCTGAAAGAGAATAACTACAAAGCCATTGCGCTGGTCTATAAAGCCTGGGCCTACTCGATCCTGACCGACCTCTACGGCGACGTCCCCTACTCCGAAGCGACGCGGGCCGTAGAGGGCATCGTGAAACCGAAGTTCGACCAGCAGAAAACTATTTACCCCCAGATGCTGACCGACCTAGAAACCGCCAACAGTCTCTTCGACGATACTAAAATCCTGACCTACGGGGGCGACCAGATTTTTGCGACGGGTGTGCTGACGGGCGGTAAGAACCTGGGCATCCAACGCTGGAAAAAATTTACCAACTCGCTGCGGCTGCGGTTGTTGTTGCGGGTGCTGAAACGCGACGGAGAAATCAACGCCAAAGCCCAGATCAACCAGATTCTGGCCGACCCCGCGAAGTTCCCAACGATGGCTGCCAACGCCGACGATGCCATTTTTCGCTACCCCGGCACGTTCCCGTACTTCAACCCCTACTACCAGGCCCGCACGCTCGACTGGCGCGATGGCACCTACTTCGCCGAGTTTTTCGTGAACCGGCTCAACGCCGATAACGACCCGCGCCGGGCCATCTGGATGACGACTGTAACCGTGGCCGGCCAGCCTACCTACCGGGGCATTCAGAGCGGCTACCCCACCACGACCGAGTATGTGGTGGGCCAGAATTCGAGCTACACCGACGCGCTGAAAACCCTGCCGCAGTTGGGCGTGATGATGCCCTATGCCGAGAGCGAGTTTATCAAAGCCGAACTGTCATTGCTGGGCTACCCGACCGGCAAAACGCCCAAACAGCATTACGATGCCGGTATTGGAGCCTCGATGGTACAGTGGGGCACAACCCTGCCCGCCACGTTTCTGGCGCAGCCTACGGTAGCCTATCCAACGGGTGCCACCACCGAAAAGCAGTTGGAACAGATCATCATGCAAAAATATATCGCGTCGTTTTTTGTTGATTATCAGTCGTGGTTCGACAAACGGCGGACGGGTTACCCGGTATTGCCGCGCGGGGCGGGGATTCCGGCAGAAAATAAATTTCCGGCGCGGGTGCCGTATCCGTCCTATCTTCAGTCGCAAAACCCCGAAGCCCTTGCTGGTGGCGTAGCCTCAATGGGGGGCGATGATTCGGACATCAAAGTCTGGTGGGATAAATAAGCATGATTCGTTAACTCTGATTCCAATGGCTATTCCTAAACTCCTTTCCCTGTTTCTGCTGCTCCCCCTGACTGCGCTGGCCCAGAAACAGCCCGACCTGCACCAACTCGATGCAGCCCTCGAAGCCCGGCGCGTGATGCTGCCCAACGGATGGAGTCTGACCCCGGCGGGTCGCTCGCTCGAAGTCGGCGATTTGCCACTAAACATCGCCGTTGTCCAGCCCACCAAAACCGGACGAACGCTCATGGCCGTGACCAACAACGGGCAGGGTAAGCAAAGTATTCAACTCATCGACGCAACTGCCTGCAACGTGCTGCACAGCGTCGAGATTCTGAAGTCGTTCTATGGACTGAAATTCAGCCGCGATGGCCGGAGTCTCTACGCTTCGGGCGGCAACGACAACCGAATTCTGGTCTATACCGTTGCCAATGACCGGCTTGCCCTAACCGATAGTCTGGTGCTGGGCAAACCCTGGCCCGAAAAAATATCGCCCGTCGGTATCGAGCTTGACAACGACCGGAAGCTGCTCTACGTGGTCACGAAAGAAAACAACTCGCTGTATATCTTCGACCTGCGCACGAAAGCCATTGTACATCAGGAAAAACTCGGCCACGAATGCTATACCGCTGTTCTCTCACCCAACAAAAAGGAGTTATACATCTCGCTCTGGGGCGGCAAAGGCGTGGCCATCTTCAACACCGATACCCGCACGGTTACGACCACGATTCCGGTATCGTACAACCCGAATGAACTGATTATTAACAAAAAAGGCACGCTGTTGTACGTGGCCAACGCGGGCGACAACAGCGTGTCGGTTATTGACCTCACTACCCGAAAGGTTATTGAAGTGCTCGACGCGGCCCTGTACCCCAACTCGCCGGTGGGGTCAATGACCAACGGGCTGTCTCTTTCCAATGATGAGAAAACGCTCTACATCGCTAACGCTGATAACAACTGCCTGGCGGTATTCAACGTATCGGAGCGGGGTAAAAGCGTCTCGAAAGGATTCATGCCGGTGGGCTGGTTTCCGACCAACGTGCGGGTGGTGGGCAAGCGGATTTTCGTCACTAACGGCAAAGGATTTACCTCCTTTGCCAACCCGCTTGGGCCACAACCCATGAACCGGGCCGTGCGCTCCGAAACGCACATTGGCGAACAGCCCAAGGAGCGCCTGCAATACATCGGCGCGTTGATGAAAGGCACCCTGAGCATCATAGACGAACCTACTGAATCTATTCTGAGCCTGTATTCGCAGAAAGTGTATGCCAACACGCCCTACAAGAAAGATAAGGAACTAAACGCCGACGGTGAGTCAGGTAACCCAATTCCGATGAAAGTGGGTGAGCCATCGCCCATAAAGTACGTGTTTTATGTGCTGAAAGAAAACCGTACCTACGATCAGGTATTCGGTGATATGCCGGAAGGCAACGGTGACGCGACGTTATGTTTGTTCGGCGAGAAAATTACACCCAATCAGCACCAACTGGCCCGCGATTATGTACTGCTTGATAATTTTTACGTCGATGCCGAAGTTAGCGCCGACGGGCATAACTGGAGTATGGCCGCTCACGCCAACGATTACCTCGAAAAGACCTGGGTGGCGGGCTACAGCCGGCGCGGGGGCGTAACTGAAGGCATGGGTCGGCGGCAGATTGCTAACGATAAAGACGGGTTTATCTGGGATTTCTGTAAGCGCAACCGCGTGAGTTACCGCACCTACGGCGTATTTGTCGATAAAGACAAGGGCAACATTCCGGCGTTGGACGCAGCCCACGTCTGCAAAAACTTTACCACCTTTTACGTCAATAAAACCAAAGATACCACGCGGGTAAACCAGTGGAAACGCGATTTCGATTCGCTGCTGGTTACCGGTGCCGTACCACAGCTCAACACCATCCGGCTCGGCAACGACCATACGCATGGGCTGGCGGTGGGGCAAATGACCCCAATGGCCTGCGTAGCCGACAACGATCTGGCCGTTGGAATGCTGGTCGAACACATCAGTAAAAGCAACATCTGGAATCAGTCGGCCATTTTTATCCTCGAAGACGATGCCCAGAACGGCCCCGATCACGTGGACGCTCACCGCTCCAACGCGCTGGTTATCAGTCCGTATGTGAAGCGGAATTTTGTCGATCACACCATGTACTCTACATCGGGAATGCTCCGCACGATGGAGTTGATTCTGGGTCTGCCGCCCATGAGTCAGTACGACGCCGGGGCCACGCCGATGTTCCGCTCGTTTACGCCCACGTCCAACAACACGCCTTACACCGCCCTGGCCGCCACTATCGACCTCGACGCGCTGAATACCGCCTATACGCCCAGTGCCCGAAAATCGGAAGGGCTGGACTTCACCGATGCCGACCGGATTGATGACAAGCTGTTCAACGAAATTCTCTGGAAAGGCATTCGGGGCGAAGATGCCGTTGTGCCGGCTCCCCGCCGAAGCGCGTTTGTGCGCGTAGTGGCCCGCACCGATGCCGACGACTGACTTTGCCGCCGGGTTTTACAGCCAGACACCCAGTGAGATTTTTGATTATCCGGTGGCCGATACCATCCGTATTATTACCGGCATTGGCGGCAAGGGTGTGAGTTCGATCGCGGGATTTTCCGAAGAAATTATTGGCCAATAGCTGGGTGCTAAACACCCTGTTGGTTAGTAGCTTATGCCGCTTAATTAATCGTTGTTACGCCCACGTTAAGGGGTTCAGAATCTGTTCATAAAGCCTTGACCCGTGGCTAATATTGGCATAACATCACACTACTACTTTTGCAGAGATTACTTATTCACTACTAACCTGCAATTGTATGATACCAGAACGTTTACGTTCCACAACGCCACCCGTACCGGTCCTCCGCCGAACGCTGATGGCGTTTTTGTTTTGTCTGCTGCCCGGCGCAATAACTCTGGCACAAACCATTACGGGTCGCGTTACGGGTGCCGACGATAACCAGCCGCTGCCCGGCGTCAGCATCGTGTTGAAAGGCACTACCGCCGGTACTACCTCCAGTGCTGATGGCACGTACCGCATTAATGCGACCCAAAACAGCACGCTGACTTTCTCATTCATTGGCTATGCTAATCAGGAAGCTGCCGTGGGCAACAAAAGCGTTATTGATGTAGCCCTGAAAGCAAGCGACCAGATTTTGAACGAAGTGGTGGTAACGGCCCTCGGTATCAAAAAAGACATCCGGCAAACGGGCGTTTCGATCCAGACCGTCGATGCCAGCCAGCTCATCAAAGCCCGTGAACCCAATCCCATCAACAACCTCGTGGGCAAGGTGGCCGGTCTGACCATTGGGGCGTCGGCTGAGATGTTACGTCAGCCCGCCATTGTACTGCGGGGCAATACCAACGTGCTGTTCGTGGTGGATGGCGTACCCGTCAATTCCGATACCTGGAACATCAGCAATGACGATATCGAAACGTATTCGGTACTTATTCCCTTTAGGGTGAAAGATTGTGTTCATTTTTATCCACAATTAACTTCTCAATGTGTACTAGTATGTTAATCAATTGGGCTTGGCTTAAGACAACCTGATGATCCAGTAAACCCATCAAGCGCTGTTTCACATCGG
>JACMPG010000066.1 GCA_014377625.1 Spirosoma sp. | reverse complement strand
TTCGGTTTGCCGACGGGCCAGCCGTCGCTCCGTGGCGTCGCTGGCTGTAAGCAGGATTCGGCTTACCTGCCCATCGGCATCGGGTAATGGCTCATAAACAAAATCGAAATAAACGGTGTGCAACTGTCCGTTTCGATTAATGGTGGCGGGCAACTCCTTCCCGATAAAAGGTTGGTTGGTCTGCATAACATCGGTCAGCAGTTCTTCAAACCCCTGGCCAGCCGCTTCGGGCAGGGCCACAAACAGAGGTTTGCCAAGTACGTCCGCTTCGGTGCGGCCCCAGAGGGTACATACCACAGGGTTAGCCACATTAATGATAAAGTCCGGTCCGCTAAACATGGCGATACCCACTGCGGCATGGGTAAACACCTGCTGTAAATAGGCTTCGCTGGTAAAATAGGCTTCGCTGGTCTCCATAGAAACAGGCCGCCAGGCCGATACGAAACGGCTTGGCGGCACAATGAAGGTAGGTAATTAAAACGGCTTATCCGGCACAGGATGAGATGTATACCTCAACTCATGGCCACGTCTAAGAAACAGACTTTCAGGGCCTGCGCAACACTCGTCATATCGAATGAAGACGCTGGCTTCTGAATATAACTGTTAATACCGTTCTGGTACGCAGATATCACCTGATCTGGCTGGGCAGAGGTCGAAATCAGCACGGTTGGAATGTGCCGCAGGGCTGGGTTGGCCTTGAGGGCAATCAGCGTATCCAGCCCATTGGAGCGGGGCATGTTCATATCCAGCA
Organism: Spirosoma sp.; assembly: GCA_014377625.1. GTDB lineage: Bacteria > Bacteroidota > Bacteroidia > Cytophagales > Spirosomataceae > Spirosoma. Next base: position 18,097 of record JACMPG010000066.1, on the reverse strand, counting down.
GGATTAGATTTACCGGCGGTGAATCTGATGTCTGCATCCGGTTCTGTAGAAGCGTTAATAAACTCTGTCCGTCTTCGGCTTCGACGATAGTAACTGACGGATCGGATGTGCGGAGGGCATGGCACATAAAATAGCGATCATCGGCATCGTCATCGGCCATGTAAACGACTGATTTTGAAAGGTTCATTGGACAAGTTAAGTTGTGGTGAAGCTAACCAGTACAAAAGTGTAAGATAACCAAACCGAGAACAATGACGGATGTCACCCTGCATTATGATCCTTTTCAGGGAGTCTATACCGCAGGACTTCCGCAAAAAAGCGGGCGTACTATGCTTGTTTGAGTTCAGGGGGCAGCGTAACGGCGGGCAACCCTTCGGCATATGCAAGCCCCAATAGCCAGGTAATCATCTGATGCCCCTCAACGGCCTGCCGATGGGGATGCGGCCAGGCTTTGCCAAACGTGTTCAGCAGGATGCGTTCAGACACCGATGCGGGCAGGTCGGCCTGCAAAATAAGCCCCCATAGTTTAGGCGCGTACTCATCGTAAAAGAAGGCAAAGCGTCGACGCTCCTTCGTAGCTGGTTTGGCAAACGTTACGTTCATTCCTGAAACGAAAATGGACCATAAAAATAGTTTGCCCGGCCCGGCATTACCTATGACGAACTACCCCCACAAACAATGATTTATATCAGGTAACGGGATGCTTTCTGTCATAGGTATGCCCGGTCGGTAGAGGCTCCGGCTAATCGACAAACTATCAGGCGGTTGGGTGACGAATGTCATGAGCGCGGCAGACGGGCCGGGATACCTTTGTAGCATGAACGCATTAGTCTATCACGGTCCGGGGAAAAAAGCCTGGGAGGAGAAGCCAACTCCCACCCTACAGCAACCCACGGATGCGATTGTCAGGATACACAAAACGACAATCTGCGGCACCGACCTGCACATCCTGAAAGGCGACTTGCCCGAAGTGACCGACGGGCGGATTCTGGGGCACGAGGGTATTGGTGTCATCGAGGAAGTTGGCTCGGCAGTTACTACCTTCAAAAAGGGCGATAAGGTGCTGATTTCCTGCATCTCGTCCTGCGGTAAATGCCTCTACTGCCGCAAAGGAATGTATTCGCACTGCGAGCAGGGCGGCTGGATACTTGGACACCTCATTGACGGTACTCAGGCCGAATACGTCCGCATTCCGTTTGCCGATACCAGTTTGTATCACATCCCCGAAACCGCCAATGAGGATGCCATTGTGATGCTAAGTGACATTTTGCCGACGGGCTTTGAGTGCGGAGTGCTGAATGGACAGGTGCAGCCGGGCGATTCTGTCGTAATTGTTGGGGCCGGACCCGTCGGGCTGGCCGTATTACTAACGGCCCAGTTTTACACACCCGCCACCCTCATCATGGTTGACGTAGACGATAACCGGCTGGCGGTAGCAAAAACGCTGGGTGCTACGCATACCATCAACAGCCAGACGGTCGATGCGGTAGCCGAAGTAATGCGCCTGACCGAAAACCGGGGGACCGACGTAGCCATCGAAGCGGTGGGAATTCCGGCCACGTTTGATTTATGCGCGGCTGTTATCGCACCGGGCGGACACATTGCCAACGTTGGTGTGCACGGCAAACCAGTTGAACTTCATCTGGAAACGTTATGGTCCCGCAACATCACCATCACGACGCGCCTGGTGGATACCGTTACGACGCCCATGCTCATGAAAACCGTGGTGTCCAACAAAGTAGATGGGGCCAGTTTAATCACGCACCATTTCGCGCTGAACGACATCATGCAGGCGTATGATACGTTTGAACATGCGGCCCGGGAAAAAGCTCTTAAAGTGATCCTGACCAGCGCGTCCTAACCCTGACAGGCTGAATACCCGCAATTAATCTTAATTAAAGCGTTTCTGTTTTATCCGTGTTATACTTCCTAAACCCCTATCATCATGGCACACGAGGAGAAGAAGAATAAGAATATCAAAAAGGTGGCTACTAAAGCCCCGAAAGTGCACGGGACCCACAAAGTGCCCAAGTATGAACAGAACGAGTCGGGCATTGGCCCGCTGGATCTGTCGCCAAAAGCAAAAAAATAAAAGCAACGGATCGACTACGCTTCGGTTGCGTGAAAGGACCAGCCCTCGGTATAATTCGGGGCTGGTCTTTGCTTTTCAGGCCGGGTCAGCCTTATCGGTCAGACAGGAACGCAGCATCTATTTCGCCCAGAATTGGGCCAAAAACTACGAACCTATTTTTGCAACCACGATGCCAGTGAAGCTGACAAACAGATTTGATTATTGCCAACTATGATCGGAGACAGTTTATCTACACCGGACTGGTATTATCCCGGGAGTTACCCACCGGGGTTCCGGGGCGTATTGGCTGTTTACCAATTTGATTTCGGCGGGGAAATACTCCTGAAAAGCATTTCGTCTGACGAAATTCGTCCTGGCAGAATTTTCAAATCAATGAAAATTCTGCCGGGACGAATTGCTTTGTACGCCAACGATTGTCGTCTGGCGGCTCTGTTTTCCTTATTCCCGAATCAGTTTCCGCGTTAGTATTCCCTGTGGCGTCTGGATACTCAACAGATACATACCAGACGGAAGTTTGCTGAGGTCAAGTTTGGTTTTGGCCATTTTGATACCGCCTGGTTGCTGCACCACCGCCGTACCGCTCAGGGTGTTTACGGCGAGTTGCTCAATAACCTGACCATTGGTTAGTTCAACGGTTAATTCTGAACCAACCGGATTGGGATACAGCAGAACCACATTGGTTTCAGCGAGTTCGACTCCCTGGCGCCCACCTGCTGCCGCTACCACGCTAAACGACCGGACCACGAGAGGAGCCTCATAAAACTCCTCATTTCCGGCCTGATAGGCTATGATCGTTACCGAACCCAACGCCGTCAGTTTCACCTTGTTGCCTGTTACTTCTGCCGGGCCACCAACGACCACAAACCCCACTGGCAACCCCGACGAGGCCGTTGCCGACAGAGAAAATCCGGTCTGGCTCAGGGTACGATTTGGCAGTGCATTAAACGTAATGGTTTGATTGGCGCGGGTTGGAATAACGCGGATGGCCTGCGTGTACCAGACGGGCCACGTAGCGTCTGAGTACATCGTCTGGCGCAACAGGTTGGCCCGTTTTGTTTTGTCGGCCAGCAGTTTCACAGCAACAATGTCTTTGCCGCCCGCCGTATTTTTTGTACCGAACACAATTCGGTCATCCGTCCGCGAGTAGCTGGGGTAGCCGAGCGTGTTGTTTTCGTAGATAATCCCTAACGTACCTTTAAGCAGGTCTGCCGCCATCACATAATAGGCTGCGTCGGTACTATCCGTGCCATTAACAAAGTAATCAAAGGCCAGAATATTGGGTGAGTTTTTAGAGAACGACGGGTTGCCAATGCTTTCGCCAGGGCGGGGTTTGGGTAATGGTTTACCGATTTTACCATCGGCAAAATCACCTTTCGAGCCGTCCCATACGTGCAGCGCACCCACGTCCCAGTAGCCAACAGGGTCGCCATCGCTGGTTGGCACCTCACTGTAGGCATCATAAACGAGGTATTCGCCCGCCTGGTCCCAGTCAAATGAATCGGCATATTTCACATCGCTGGTTGCCACCCCCTGTGTGTTGGTCGGGTTATAGAGGGTGAAGGTTTTCCAGGCTTTCTTCGTGAAACTATAGACATAGATTGACTTATCCTGGGCAGCTTTCAGCAGGGCCAGTTTAGTGCCGTCTTTTGAAATAGCAACATTATCCCAGATCGTGTCGCTCAGTGAAATACCTTCGGTGGGTGTACCCGTCAAATTAACGTACCGAACGCGCTTATCAGCCGACACATAATAGGCGTACTTACCGTCGTCGGTAACGCTGGGCCGGTGACGCAGGCCCCGATTCGTTTTCAGATCAAATTTGGCGGTTCCCGTTGTTACTACCGTTGTTGAGTAAAATCCATCGGCTTTGCTGCTTGCCAGCAGCAGTAAATCTGGCCCCTGCGCTACGGGCGTGCTGACCGTTGTTGTTGACGTCGGTACATTGGCTTCTACAATACCGACCGCATCAAACGCGGCCTGAGCGGCCTTAACAACACTCGGCGAATTTCGGCCATAAAGGTCATCGGCGGCTTTCAGAACAGCCATCCGCAAGTCAAGAAACGTGGCTGTAGTGGTCAGATAACCAGCGGTGAGGGCGCGGTAGTACGTTCGTTCGGCCCGCAAAATGCCAACGCTGTCATTGGTGGCAAACAGATAGAACGCATAGTTTGGGATGCCGCTGTTGGTGTGAACACTGCCGTTTGGCACGTACTCGCCCATCGTTTTAGGCTGATAGCCATTGTCTTTTCCTTTACCACCCTGATTAGGATTTGCCAGATTGCGTAATGCGCCCGACGGGTAATAGGCCGGCAACACTACGTCTTCGCCAATTGTCCAGTTTTTGCGTTCGATCATACAGCCAAAAACGTCCGCAAATGACTCGTTCATAGCGCCCGATTGCCCCTTGTATTCTAAATTGGCACTGCTGCCCACCACGCCATGCGTCATTTCGTGCCCCGCCACGTCGAGCCCACCGGCCAATGGTTTGAACGCAGCATCGCCGTTTCCATAGACCATATAGGCTCCGTTCCAGGCCGCATTTCCCCAGCTTGTACTGTCTTCGTCGGTCACGTTGACCAGCGAGATAATGTTGCCGCCTTTGCCATCTATGGCGTTGCGGCCATGCACCGTTTTATAATACTGATAAGCGGTATTGGCGTTGTAGTGAGCCGAAACCGCCGTTGGTGTCCAGTTGGTGTTATTGGCCGACGAAATCAGCCCCAGCGATGGGTTGGTGTAGGGTTTGTTGCGGCAGTCGAGCGTCACTAACGCACCGACCGCTTTGTTAGGCAGGGCCGACGCCTTGGCATCGAACATCGGTTGCGTGGCGTCAATCAGGTAGTATGCAGTACCGACCTGATAGGTATTTATTTTACGCGATACCTTATTCAAATCAACCACTGTGGCCGACCGGGGGCCGTCGGCCTTGCAGGTGCTGTTGTATTTGTCCAGCACGGCTCCCGTTTCGGCGTCAATCATATACTGCCACTGATCTAAGAAATTCGGTCGGATGGCAAGTTTGTAGGCCAGCCGCATGGCGTTGTCGGACATCGGATACAGGCACAGCTCGCCCTCGGCGGGTTTTAGTTGCAGCATATTGCTGCCAAATGAGCGCACCACGGTTTCTTTGCCCAGGTCGCCGAAGGCATACCTGGTGGCCTGATCAATAGTTAGTTTCGGGGTGGTACTGATGTCGGTCGGGGTCGGCTGCGGGTGACCGTTCAGTACCGACACCTCTCCGTTGATTACGTGCGCCACCAGATCGGCCCCGTTTATGGGAACGCCCTTGTAGGTTTGCTTTAGCCAGATGTGGGTTTGCGCTAATTCATCGGTCTCCGACTTCTGGATGGCGAAATTATCTTCGGGGTTGCTGATCTGGAGTACTTCGCTTACCTGATTCAAAAACGTATAGGTTATTGCAGCCGCCGACACGCGGGCGTTGGCTCCGGTTTTTGCATCGGTGGCGCGGGCGGCCCGCAAATTCTGGATGAAAATGGGCCGCCCCGTTGCCGAGTCCCGCACAACGTGCAGATCGGGGGCAGAGAATGAGAAGGGCCGGGTCGGTTCAGTAAATGAGAAATGCTGGACAGGCGCCGTACTGACCGTCGGCTTGTCGTCAGTATCGCGCTTCGGAACGGGCATCGTAAGTCCACGGAGTTGTTGGGTTACGGCGGGCAAAGATCGGGACAAATCCGTTTTGCGTTTGCTACCGAAGCCTTTCTCCGGGGTTTGGGCCAACGCCAATGGCAGACATCCACAGACGAAAAGCGTAGCGAGTAGTGATATGCGCATCATAGTATTAGTTATGGTTGAGGGTATCGGCTTAGATTCATAAACTATGGCTAAGCAACAGAAAATCAACGCACTTACCCGCATCTTCTGCTGAGTATTTACCAAACGGTGTTTTGTCTGGAGGACAAACGAAAAGAGTCGGGCGTATCCTGCGTACCATCAGTTAGTGGGCTGCCAACCGATCTATGGGGACATAAACGAGGAGGGGCTGCTGCTATACCCGCCCGTGCCGATCCACTGAGCCGTCATGGTCATGCTTTTTCGCCCTGCTGTCTGCTCGGTTTCGCCAATACGAATCGGCTGACTCCAGGTGCCGCCGTTCAGTACGCTGTACGAGATCGTGCCGAGGGTATAATCGCCTGGCCCATGTCGAAGCCTTTGTGGATGGAAAACTATTTTACCAGATCGACGTGACGACCGATGCCAACATCAGGATGATGAGCCAGATCACGCCCATTCCACCCAATCACCATCCGTGACAGGCCGGGAGGGCCACCAACCGTTCATGCAGCAGCCCGGCTGCCGGTGTCTATGATACTCAGTTACGGTGACTATAGGTGGCCAGGGTCAGTTTCTCTTCGTTTCAGCGTTGTGAGTTACTACACGCTTAGCCGCGCGGCAACCCGACCGAAAAGACCGTCTCGCCCGCTGCCGAACTGACCGATAGCTGCCCCCCGTGCAACCGGACAATCCGCTCTACCAGCGACAGGCCGATGCCATAGCCCCGCACGTCGGCGGTTTGGCGGCTTCGGTAAAATGGCTCGAAAATATACGGCAGGTCAGCCGCCGGAATGGGGTCGCCCTCGTTCTGCACCTCAATAATGACCCGATCTGACCCGATGCTTACGCCCACCCGCGCCAGTCCGCTGGGGGCGAACTTACAGGCGTTTTCGGTCAGGTTTTTCAGGGCCGTAGCCAGCAGCGTCCGGTTGCCGCGCAGCGTTAGCCCGTCCGATTCGTCGGGTAGCGTGCCGAGGGCAACAATAACCTGATAGCGCGGATTGATAGCCATCACCTCGTCGCGAACGTCCCAGATCAGCTCATCGGCCCGCACTACGTCGGTGAGCAGGTGGGTAGCGTCGTCCTGACTCACCTGCGAGAGTTGCAGCAGTTCGCGGGTCAGTTCAGACAGGTTACCCACGTCTTCGAGTACCGAGCGGATGGTCTGGCGGTAGGCTTCGGGGTCGCGCTGGTTAAGCAGACTCACCTCAAGCTGGGAGCTGATCTGGGTAAGCGGGTTTTTCAACTCGTGCGAGACGTTGGCTACAAACATCCGCTGCAACCGGAACGACTCGGCCACGCGGTCAAGCATCCGGTTGATGGTGATGGACAACCGGCTGATCTCGTCGTTTTCGCGGCTAACGCGCAGCCGTTCGTCGCGGTTGCGCGGAAAAATGGCGTTCACCACCCGGTCAATCCGTTGCATGGGCCGGAGGGCTTCGCCGGCAAACACCCAGCCCGAAAAGGCCGTAACGCCCGCAATCAGGCAAAACAGCCCCGCCAATGCCCATTGCAGTTGCTGCAAAAAAGCGTCGCCGTACGTATTCTCGGCACTTACCACCACCACAAACGTACCCGATGCGGTGCTGTAGCGCGAAGCCGATACGTAGTAGGTTTCCTCCTCGAAATCGCGCCGTTTATTTTTTCGGACGCTGGTTAGCAACCCCGGTGTTACCCGCAATGATACCCGGCTGTTGGTGGCGAAAATAACGGAGTCGCGTTCATTAAAAACGAGGGTCTTCTGGTTGGGCAGCTGGTCTTTCCGGCTCTGACTCAACTGCCGCATCAGGTCTGCATCGAGCCGGTAGCGAATGAGCAGATCGCCGGTGGTACTGGCCCGCCGGTCGAGTCGCCGGAAAAAATCCTGCGAGATATAGTACCAGCAAAAGGCGTAGATGCTCACGAACGTCAGCAGCAGGATACTGGCTACGAGGCCCGTAAAACGCAGCGTCAGGCGGTTGCGGATGGTCATTCCTCCCTGAACATATACCCCATACCAAACTGCGTGTGGATGAGTTTGGTGGGGAAGTCGCGGTCAATTTTCTTGCGCAGGTAGTTGATATATACCTCCACTACGTTGGTGCCGGTGTCGAAGTTAATATCCCAGACCTGCTCGGCAATGGTGGGTTTGGAGAGCGTGCGGCCCTGGTTACGCATCAGAAATTCGAGCAGGGCAAACTCGCGGGCGGTGAGTTCAATGGGTAATCCGTCGCGCATAACGCTCTTGGCGTCGAGGTTCATCTCCACGCCCCCGTAGCGCAGCATCTGGGCCGTCATAGACACCTGCGTACCGCGTTTAGTGAGCGACCGTACCCGCGCCAGCAGTTCGGTAAACTGAAACGGCTTGGTCAGAAACTGGTCGGCCCCGGCATCGAACCCCATGATTTTGTCGTCGGTTTCGCCCAGGGCGGTCAGCATCAGAATGGGCGTAGTGAGGCCCTCGGCGCGGAGCTGGCGGCAGAGTTCGTAGCCGTTCAGGCCCGGCAGAATCAGGTCGGTGATGATGGCCGCGTAATTGTTTTTCAGGGCGAGCCGTTTGGCAATCAGCCCATCGTAGGCAATATCGACCTCAAACTGACTTTCTTCAAGTCCCTGCTGAATGGCCTGGAGCGTTTTCGGCTCGTCTTCAACGACTAATAGTTTCATACTGCAAGATACAGGTTCGCCCACAACATCGGCATGAGCCGAATGGGCAACGCCATCCGTGCCGAAACCTGTCAGGTCTTTTTGAGACCTGACAGGTTTATTTTTCGCGCCATTACGCCACCGGCACCAACGCTTCGCTCATGCACCGGAGCAGCCGTTCCACGTCTTTCTGACGGGCAACGCGGTAGCGGGCCGCCGTTACGCCCGGACCAACTTTAAGCGTGTAGGCCCAGTTTGGCATTTGCCTGAACATGTCTTCGTCGGTGGTATCATCGCCGATGCTGATGATGAAATCAAAAGGCGTCTGCTCGTAAATGCGCAGGGCTACGGTGCCTTTGCTATGCTGGGCGGGCTTTACCTCCACCACTTTGTTGCCCTGAATAACGGCCAGCGGCACGGCTGAGTCGGCCCGGCGCAGTTGGGTGGCCAGGTCAACAGCGTTGGTCTCGATGTCGTCGGCGTTGGCGTCGGCCATGCGGTAGTGCCAGGCCACGGCGGTTTCTTTCTCTTCGAGCGCCGAGCCGGGAAAACGCTCCACAAACTGATTGATAATGGCCCGCACCGGATCAACCCACTCGTTTCCTGACAGGTCGAGTCGCTCCCAGTCCTCGCCGGGGTCTTTCATAAACGCGCCGTGTTCGGCCACTAACCGGATGGGAATGCCCGCGAAGGTCTTTTCCAGAAACGCCCGGCTGCGTCCGCTGATGATGACCAGATCGCTGCTCCCGGCCAGGTGGCGCAGGGCCGCAAGCAGATCATCGGTGGGTTTGGCGTCGGCGGGGTTATTTACGATGGGGGCCAGCGTACCGTCGAAATCGAAGAGCAGCAGCCGGTGCCGGGCTTCGCCGAAGGCAGTAATGAAAGCGGGAACGGGCAAATCGGTTTCTATATTGGGTTGGTTGGTCATGGTTTCTGAGAATGCGGTTAAAAAATCGTTGCTCCAGCGAAACACATTGTAGTTCTGGAGATGCTGACGCATGTACTTCATGCGCCGTTCCTGCTGCTCCGGTGGCATTTCCAGTCCCTTTTTGATGGCGTTGGCTACCTCCTGCGTATCGGTCGGATTGATGATGAGGGCATCGGTCAGCTCAAGGGCGGCACCGGCCAGTTCGCTCAGGATCAACACCCCGCGCTCGTCCTGCCGACTGGCCACAAACTCTTTGGCCACGAGGTTCATGCCGTCCCGAACGGGCGTAATCAGCGCCACATCGCAGCCGGTGTACAGGGCCACGAGTTCAGAAAAGTTGAGCGAGGTGTAGGAATAGATGATGGGCCGCCAGCCAATGGTACCGTACAGGCCATTGATGCGCCCAACGGTCTCTTCAATGTCGCGTTTAAGCTCCTGATACTGCGGAATCTGGTCGCGCGAGGGGACTACCGTAATGACAAACGTGACTTTATCATGCCAGTCGGGATATTGTTCCAGAAAGCGTTCGTAGCCCTGCAGGCGGTACGGAATGCCTTTGGTGTAGTCGAGCCGGTCGACCGAAAAAATGAGCTTGTGTTTCCTGAGCAGGTCAGCATTTCGTTCGCGGATAATCACGACGTCGGTAGCGGTCGCGCTGTTGCTGAACTTGGTAAAGTCGATGCTGATCGGAAAATCGCGTACCGTAACGGAGCGGTCGGGCAGCACGATGCGCTGATCGATAACGGGCAGGTTCAGCACTTCGGTTACGCTCTGCAAAAAGTGCTGCACGTAGTCGAGTGTATGGAAGCCCACCACATCGGCGCCGAGCAGCCCCCGCAACAGCAACTGCCGCCAGGTGCGGGGCAGGAGTTTAACGATCTCGAAAGTGGGAAACGGGATGTGAAAAAAGTAGCCGATCGTAGCGTTAGGATGGCTCTGCCGGACCTGTTCGGGCAGCAACATGAGCTGAAAATCATGAATCCAGACCAGATCACCGGGTTGAATCAGCTTGTTCAGTTCTTCCAGAAAGCGGGTATTGGCCTGTTGATAATGCTGAAAGTCAGCTTCGCGAAACTGGGCGTACGTCGGAAAATAGTGAAACAGCGGCCAGATCAGATCGTTGCTGAAGCCCTCGTAGAACCCGGCGTGTACGTCGTTGTCTATAAACACGGGGTGGGCCACGAACGAGTCGTTTTCCAGCGTGGACGGGTCTATTCCGTTCAGCGATGAGTCGGCATGGCCTACCCAGTGAATTTTGGACAGGGTACCATCGGCGTTGCCACCCATCTGCTCAGCCATCGACAGCACGGCAGATACCAGCCCGCCGGAGTTCTGCACGATTTCAGTACCGGCGTCGGACTGCTGAATTTTGAACGGCAGCCGGTACGAAACGATGATGAGTCGATTGAACGAATGGCCAGTAGTAGTCATGTCATTTGTGTATAAGGATGGCTGCATGCAGGCAAGAAATGAAGTCGGTCTTGGCATCTGCTTAAGACAATATTATAAACTCCTTAGAGGAAGAAGGGTTATGATGAAGTACCCCACTCCAACCCCTCACCATTGAGGGAGGGGTTGGAGTGGGGTACTTCTAAGCAGTTTCTAAGCATGATGTAAGCCGAGTCTTATACGCTGAAGCCAATTTGCAACATGAATATTTTCCCTCAATCCGTTTCAACAACCCCATCTTTATGCTCGACAACCTAAAAAACGCCGATATACACAACAACCTGCGCTGGTACAAAGACGCCATCATTTACGAACTTCACATCAAAGCCTTCCGCGACAGTAACAGCGACGGTATCGGCGATTTTGAAGGACTTTTAGAGAAGCTGGATTACCTCCAGGAACTGGGCGTAACGGCCATCTGGCTACTCCCCTTCTATCCCTCGCCCCTGCGCGACGACGGCTACGACATTGCCGACTACTACACCATCAACCCGTCGTATGGTAATATCGAGCAGCTTAAAACGCTGCTTACCGAAGCCCACAAACGCGATTTGAAAGTTATTACCGAGCTGGTCATCAATCACTCGTCCGATCAGCATCCGTGGTTTCAGCGGGCCCGCCGGGCGCCCAAAGGCTCGCCCGAACGCGAGTACTACGTCTGGACCGACGACCCGACGCAGTGGAAAGACGTCAGGATCATTTTTCAGGATTTCGAAACCTCCAACTGGACCTGGGATCACGTGGCGCAACAGTACTACTGGCACCGCTTTTTTTATCACCAGCCCGACCTCAACTTCGACAGCGAACTGGTGCAGGGCGAGATTTTTAAACTCATCGACTACTGGTCCGAGCTGGGCGTTGACGGGTTCCGGCTCGATGCCATTCCGTACCTCTTTGAGCGCGAAGGCACCAACGGCGAGAATCTGCCCGAAACCCATGCTTTCCTGAAAAAACTTCGCAAACACGTTGACGACAACCACCCCGGCGTGGTATTTCTGGCCGAAGCTAACATGTGGCCGGAAGATTCGGCGTCTTATTTCGGCGATGGCGACGAGTGCCACATGAATTACCATTTTCCGGTCATGCCGCGCATGTTCATGGCTCTGCAAATGGAAGACCGCTACCCCATTACCGACATCTTCGCGCAGACGCCCGACATCCCGGAATCGTGCCAATGGGCCATTTTCCTCAGAAATCACGACGAGCTGACCCTCGAAATGGTGACCGACGAAGAACGGGATTACATGTACAAGACCTACGCCAAAGACGCCCGCGCCAAAATTAACCTCGGCATCCGGCACCGGCTGGCTCCGCTGATGAACAACAACCGCAAGAAAATCGAGCTACTCAACAGCCTGCTCTTCTCGCTGCCCGGTACACCCGTTATCTACTACGGCGACGAAATCGGGATGGGCGACAACGTCTATCTCGGCGACCGCGACGGCGTCAGAACGCCCATGCAGTGGTCGCCCGACCGCAACGCGGGTTTTTCCAGTGCCAATCCGCAGAAGCTGTACCTGCCTACTATCCTGGACTCCGAGTACCATTATGAGTCGGTGAACGTAGAGACGCAGCGCCGGAATACGTCGTCTTTGTTCTGGTTCATGAAGCGGATGATTAACCTCCGCAAAAAGCATCCCGCCTTTGGTCGGGGCGACATGAAGTTCCTCGACGTTGAAAACCCCAAAGTGCTGGCTTACACGCGTTCTTACGAAGACGAAACACTGCTGATTGTGGTGAACCTGTCCAAGTATTCGCAGCCCGCCCTGATCGACCTGCCCGGCTTTACGGGTTACGTACCAGTCGAAGCGTTCAGCAAGAACCGGTTTCCGGCGGTTCCTGAGGCTGAGAATTACTTCTTTACTCTGGCCCCGCACGATTACCAGTGGTTCGTGCTGGAGAAAGTCAATCCCGATATAGTTGTTCAGTTCGAGCTGCCCGCCGTGCGCGTTAACGACTGGGACAATCTGCTGGCCAACGGCAGTCGTGCCGAACTGGAAAGCAACGTCCTGCCCGGCTACCTGCGCAAAGTAGACTGGTTCGATCACCGCAAACAGACCATGCGCGAGGTCACAATCCTGAACCACGCGCCCCTCACCCTGCCCACCGGCACCGCCTACGTCCTGCTGGTAGAGGTAGCTTATGAACGTGGCCTGCCCGAAACCTTTCAGCTGGTGCTGACTTTCGCACCCGACGATCAGGCCGACAGGCTGAAGCGAACCTGCCCGCAGGCTATCATTGCCACGGCTACTGTGAACGGCGAAACCGGTGCGCTCTGCGACGGCCTGTACCTGACCGAGGTGCAGATGGCCCTGCTTACCGAAATGACCAAAAGTGCTGAATCGCCCGCCCAAAAAAGTGTGGTCAGTAAACTGAATAGTCAGTTGGTGTTCAGCAACAAAACCAATCTCTACGATTTTGTGCACGATACCGCAGACATCCGACCCAAACTGCTGTCGACTGGCGAAGACTACGTATCCATCGGCTACGACAGCAGTTTTCTGCTGAAACTCTACCGCAAAGTTGACCTGAACATCAACCCCGACGCCGAGATGACATATTTCCTCTCCGACGTGGCCAAATACCCCAATGTACCGGCTCTGGCGGGATCTATGGCGATGCTGGCCCAGGGCGAACCGATTATGCTGGGCAATATGGAGAAGATGGTGGCGCGGCACGGCAATGGCAGAGATTACGTGCTGGAGCGGGTGAGCAACTACATTGAGCGGATTCTGGCCCGTGATAAACAACAGCTCGACGAGGCCACCAACGTAGAACACAACAGCCTGATAAACCCCGTTGCCTTCGCTGACCTGCCCGACGAAACGCAGGAGCTACTCGGTCGGCGGGGGGCCGAACAGGCACGGCGGCTGGGCGTCCGCATTGGCGAGATGCACCTGGCCCTGGCGTCAGACACGGTCAGCGCCGACTTTGCGCCCGAACCGTTTTCGCTCCACTACCAGCGGTCGTTGTTTTCGGGTATGCAGGCCTTGGTGCGGGAAAGTTATCAGAGCCACCAGCGAAACCTGAATCGATTAACGCCTGACGTTCAGGAAGATGTTAAGCAGTTGTTTCGTCGTAAAGAAGAGGTACTGAATACCCTGCGCCGGATTTATACGAAGAAGCTGGACTCGACCAAGATTCGTATTCACGGCGATTTGCAACTGGAGAAAATCCTGCTGACGGGCCGCGATATTGCCATTCAGGATTTTGGGGGCGACCCTAACCGCAGCTACAGCGAACGGCGGCTCAAACGCTCGCCCCTGCGCGACGTGGCGTCCATGATCCGGTCGTTTTATTATACGGCTTACGAAGGTTTCCTGGCGAATCATCAGGTATCGCCCGATGGAACGCTCCGGCTCCTGCCCTATGCTGATTTCTGGGCGCATCACCTAAGCAGTTTCTTCGTGAAGGCGTACTTAGACACCGTACAGAACAGCCCGATCATCCCGACCGATCCCGTAGAGCGGCAGATGATGCTCGATACGTACCTGCTCGAAAAGGCCATCTCTGACCTCAGCTACGAACTCACCTACCACCCCGATCTGGTGCGCGTACCGGTGCGGCTCATCAAATCGGTCATGGACGACGTAGTTACCGTTAAAGAGGAACCGGCTGTGGTATAAAGCAGACTGTTGCGTCAGTTTGGGCCGTATACATCATATTTACGGTCCAAACTAACCACCCCTGTTGATGAACATTTTTCCTGTCCGTTTTCTGGCGTCGAGCCTGTTACTGGCTTCGCTGGCCTACGCTCCTGTCAATGCCCAAAGATCGTTTGATGTTGCACCCGGAACGCCCGCCGTTCTGAATGGTATCGAATACGGTATTGAAGTACTGAACGAGCAAACCAAAGGCACCAAAGAGGACGAGTACAACCGGTATGAGCTGGGCCTGTTTGTAGTCAATAAAAGCGGCTGTGCCAAACTGATTATGCCGCGTCAGACCCTGTTTGGTACCGAAACCAACCCGGCCCTGCTGGCTACTTTCGACTGTCTGAATGCCACCGGCAGGCGCATGACCAGCAAAAGCGGCAACCTGTCGGCCCGGCCTTTTGTGGTTCCTTATCGGCAAACGGTTAAAAACGCCGAGGGTAAAGACGTGACCACAACTACCAGCGTACCGGCGGGTTTTATCCTGCGCAACGGCGAGAGCGTTACCAGCCGCATCATCGTGATCGTGCCGGCGAGCGAACAGCCCCAAATGCGGGTGCGTATTCAGGAGATCATCGATAACTTCTAAGCAAATCTGGCGCGTGGGCCGTATTTTAGCCGGATGAAAATGCAACTCAATGCCTGTCTGTTGCTGGTAGGGCTTGTGTGGGGTCTGATACCCGCATACGGCCAAACCAGCCACGTAACAGCTACGTACTGGATACTGCTCGATAAAAAAGACCCGGCCACTGCCCCCGCTCTCTCGCCCGCGGCCCTGGCCCGGCGGCAGCAACAGCAGCTACCCATAGACAACACCGACCGGCCCGTGTCGGCAGGGTATGTGCAGCAGTTAGAGCGGCTTGGCATTCAGACCCGGCAATGCTCGCGCTGGCTCAACGCGGTATCGGCCCGGCTTACCACGGCGCAGGTGGCACAGGTACGGACGTTGTCGTTCGTGACCGGCGTACAGCCCATCGACCCGGCCCTTATCATTACATCAATTGGAACAGATCCGGTTGCTCCGCTGCAACTGGCCCCAGTTATGACGCAGATTCAGGCGCCGGATTTTGTGCAGGCCGGGCTGACCGGTCGCTTCGTAAGCATCGGCGTAATTGACGCGGGCTTTTTCGGGGCTGACTCGACCAACGCACTCAAACACATCTTTGCCCGCGACGGCGTCCGGCAAATCCGCGATTACGTGCATCAAAAGAAACCCGCTGGCAACCTGCTGCGTACGCTCGAAACGATGTCGGACATGCACGGCACCGAAGTGCTGGCGGCCATTGCGGGCAGCGACCCCACCGAAAACATCCAGTATGGCCTGGCCACCGACGCTACGTTCTACTTAGCCCGCTCGGACCAGGGCAACCGCGAATACCGGGGCGAAGAAGATAACTGGATAGCCGCTATGGAATGGATGGACAGCCTCGGCGTCAGGCTCATCAATACATCGCTCGGCTACGCCAAAGGCATGAGCAACCCCAAAGAAAATTACGAGCCGGGTCAGATGGACGGCCACACGAGCCTGATTAGCCAGGCCGCGCAACTGGCTGCCGACCAAAAAGGCATCCTGATCGTGGTATCGGCGGGCAACGAAGGCGACGACCGTTCGTGGCGCATCATCAGCACCCCCGCCGATGCCGAGGGCGTTCTGGCCATCGGCGCCACCAATTCGCGGCTCTGGAACCGCATCGGATACAGCAGTATCGGCCCCGAAAGTCTGCCGTACCTGAAACCCAACGTAGCGTGTTTTTCGCTGTTTGGCACCTCACTGTCGGCCCCGGTCATTACGGGTTTTGCGGCCTGTATCATGCAGGCAAATCCAAAACTGACCAACAAAGAAGTAATCGCCATCATCGAAAAATCGTCGCACCTGTACCCCTACGGCAACAACTACATAGGGTACGGCGTCCCGCAGGCGTCGCGGGCGTTAGCCCTGCTTAAAAACCAGCCACTCCCCCCAACAGCCCGACAAGTACGCGCCAAAGGAAAAACACTAACGGTAACCGTAAAAACCACCGACCCAACGGTGTCGGTGTTTCGGAAAAAAGACGCTACCCACGTCCTGCGGCAGGAATCAACAAAGGTCAGCAACGGCAAAATCATCCTCAAACGCGGCCCTGATGAGCAGCGTACTACCGTCGATTTAAAGAGCGAGGTGATTGAAGTAGTTTGGGAATGATTAGAGATACGTCCCCGCTTTCAGGTAATTACCCACGTAATCAGCGATGCCTTCTTCGAGTGAACAGAACGGGCGGTCGTAGCCAATGGAGCGGAGTTTGGCCATGTTGGCCTGCGTATAGTACTGATACTTGTCGCGGATGTCGGCGGGGGTGTCGATGAAGCCGATGGTTGAGTCGAGGTTCATGGCCCGGAAGGTGTTCGTGACCAAATCCAGAAAGGTGCGGGCCTTGCCGCTGCCAAGGTTGTAAATGCCCGAATACCGCCGGGAGTGCATCAAAAACGAGCAAACGTCCACTACGTCTTTCACGTACACAAAGTCACGCATCTGCTCACCGTCGGCAAAGTCGGGATTGTGCGACCGGAACAGGTTCATTTTCCCCGTTTTCTCGATTTGGTTGTAGGCGTGGTAAATCACCGACGCCATGCGGTCTTTGTGGTATTCGTTGGGGCCATATACGTTGAAGAACTTCAGCCCCGCCCAGAAAAACGGCTTGCGCTCCTGTTGCAGCACCCACTTATCGAACTCGTTTTTGGAATCGCCGTAGGGGTTGAGGGGCTGGAGTTGCGGAATCAGCGACTCGTTATCGTCGTAGCCCAGTTCACCCAGCCCGTAGGTAGCTGCCGAAGAGGCATAGACGAGAGGAATCTGATAGTCGATGCAGCGGTGCCAGATTTGTTTGGAGTATTCGAGATTCAGGTGTTCGAAAATGGCCCAGTTAAACTCGGTCGTGTCGGTACGTGCACCGATGTGAAAGATGAACTCAACTTCCTGATAATTCTGATCGAGCCAGTCGAAAAACACCTCGCGGTCCACCCGTTCCTGAATACGTTTACCGGTTAGGTTAAGCTCCTTACGGGGATTAGAAAAATCATCGACAGCGATGATAAAATTGAAGTTTTCCTGATTCAACTTGCTGATTAAGCAGCTTCCAATAAAGCCGGCGGCCCCCGTAACAATAATCATAGAAGAAAGGAAATAAACGTGTTTCGTTCGTTAATGGGATAATAGTCAGGCGATAGGCTATAAAACAGGTTGTAAAGGTACGGATTTAGGATGCAGGAAAGGAATAGCGTATCTAAGGATAAAATTGTACTATATCAAGTTAACAATTCCCACACAGGCGTGCAACCGGGAAACTAACTTAGGAAGGTTTGTTTCTTCCGGCCCCGCTTCTTCGTATTTTTGCCCACTTTTCACCGGCGTTTCTGGCAACCGCCTTTCTAAACCAGAAGAATGGTCTACGTAAATAGAATTGAACATTTCAATGCGGCCCACCGGCTCTACAACCCGGCCTGGTCCGATGAGCAGAACCAGGCCGTTTTTGGCCCCTGCGCCAACATTAACTGGCACGGACACAACTTCGAGCTGATCGT
>JACMPG010000003.1 GCA_014377625.1 Spirosoma sp. | reverse complement strand
CATAGATTGGCTCCCAGCACCCACTCGAACACTGGATGAGGCCGGGCGTAGCTTACCTCCGAAAAACTGGCCACCTGATGCCCGCCAAACTGGTAGGCCGGGCGACTCAGCGTCCGGGAAAAGTACCCAACGCTGTTTTTTAGGGTCAGTACGTTACCGTTGGCCAGCGTGTTATCGAGCCGAAATTGCGTGGAGAAGCGGTCACTTTTGTTGCGCTCGAAATAAAGGTGCGTGTTGTCGGCGTTTCCGGTAATGACCTGCACATCGCCCCCAAGCCGGTTTTCAAAACTACTATTGATGCCAAAACTGAGCGTAGTGGCCGGTTTCAGATACACAAACAGCTTCGGATTGAATGTGTAGCGCGTAAACTGCGGCAGGTCGGAAAAGCCGTCTTTGTTCACGTCGTAAGCGGCCTGAGTGTTGCGGGCCACGTAAATCGTCAGGCCCGTTTTGCCGTATTTCTGACTGTAGAACCCGCTCAGGTCGAGGGCCTGTGTCTGGTTGACGTTAGCCAGAAATGTGAGTTCGCGCTCCGCGCCCGGTTCCTTGGTCACTAAGTTAATCAGCCCGGCAATGGCCCCGCCCCCGTATAGCGTGGACGATGCCCCTTTGACCACCTCCACCCGACGGAGGTTCAGGGGCGGAATCTGCAAAATGCTCAGACCGCTGGCAAAGCCCGAGTAGAGTGGAAACCCATCCTGCAACAACTGCGTGTAGCGACCGTCCAGCCCCTGAATCCGGATCGTGGCGTTGGCCGAAGTAGGCGACGTTTGCTGGGTTTGAATACCGGTACTTTCCGTCAGCAGTGTACGGATATTGCTGGGCTGTCCGGTCGCTTTTTCTTCAAGTTCAGCCGCAGAAATCACCTCGATACGTGTCGGAATGTCGCTGATGGTACGGCTGCTGCGGGTGGTTGAAACGGTTATTTCGCCGAGTTCTTTGTCCGCCGGGCTGAGTGTAATCCGAAGGGTGTCGGCACGCTCACGGGGGAAAGTGTATTCGGTTTCGACCGTTCTGTATCCAATAAATCGAAATTCGATCTCGAATTTATCATCAGGAATGCCATCGAGCCGAATCAGGCCGTTGATATCGGCACTGGCTCCCCGTTTCAGGCTAAGAATCTGCGCCGTTGCGCCGGGCAGGGGCGTGTTGGATTGAGTATCTACGATTACTGCGTAGAGCGTGTTCTGCCCGGCTGCCGACGTCGTTACCAGCAGACACAGAACCAAAAAATATTTCATCGGAAGTTGATTTAGCAAACACAGACATACCTATCTACTCTAATTGAGAGAGCGAAAAAAGTACACTGTACGGCTAAATCAGCCATTGGCAACAGCGGAGGTGAATCCGGTTTCGATACCGAAAAATGGGCTGATTCCTGAACAAAGCAGGCCGAAAAGCAACCTCAGACCGAATGAAAAATGGTCTGTTTTGCGCCGTAATGCGGCTTATTCGTTGCCGGGGCGAAACCGTAACCGAGGGACTACTGTCTGCTGAAAACGACGGGAGTAAATACGCATCGTAGGCATCGCCCCAGGTATTGACAATCTCGCCGGTATTGACCTCGAATACCGAGAGCAACAGCCCGAGCGCCAGCAAGGGTAATAACCAGAATTGCCAGCGCGTTTTCATGTAGCAAAGGTAAACAAAACGGCTTAATGACTGTCCAGATAGGCGTTGGCCTCGTCGCGCAGGAGCGGGTATTCCGAGAGGTCGATAGCCGTTTTGTAGTAGGCGCGGGCCGGTTTGGTTTGTCCCTGCCGCTGGCTGACCCGCGCCAGCACTACGTTGGCCCAGGCCAGCAGGGTCTCATCGGTAGGGTTGGCCCGAAGCACCGCCGTGGCACCGGTTTGGGCCTCGGTCAGCTTACCCGCCAGCAGATCATACCGGGCCTGATAGAGTTGTCCAAACAGCCGGTACGTAGCGTCAGAACTGGCCCGCAACCGGGCAATAATGGGCAAGGCCTGCGCCGGGCGGTCAGCGGCTAACAGGGCGTCGGCATATTTGGCGTTCATGTACAGGTTGTTGGGATACATCTGGGCCGTTTGTTGCAGAATGGGCAGGGCAGCCAGTGGCTTCTTCTCATAGTCGAGCAGGATATGGCCGAGGTAAAATCCTGCTTCGGCTTTGGAAAACAGCGACTGTTGCGCGGCCACACCCAACTGCTTCAAACCCAGTTCTTTGTTTCCCGACCGCATGACCCAGACAACGGTTTTATAGAACGGATGTATTTCGGGGTATTTTTCGCGGAGGTAGTTATACAGGCCCGACACCATGTAAAAATCAGGATACTGCTGCTGGTAGTCGTTGCAGCGTTTGATGTACGGGTAGGCGTTTTTGGCGTGTCCGGCGGCTCCGAAATTAGCGTGGGCAAAGTTATCCAGCTTGGCCAGCAACGCCTGGGCAGAGAAATAGGCGTACATGGCTTCGGGGTTCTGATTCCCTTTGCTGGCCGCCATCCATTTCTCCGATGCCTTGGATGCAATCTGGAGCAACGCCCGGATGCGCTGTTCCTGCGTTTTATTGGTACGGGCCGGAAACCACTGCCAGTACAGATTTACGGCCTGAAGCAACTCAATAACCGGATGGTCTGGATTGGTCCGACCTAGGGCAGCAAGCGTAGCGTCGGCGGTTGTGGGCTGGAAATTATAAATCTGCTCAACGGCGGTAGTAAGCTGCGCCCGGCTTGCTGGATTACCAGAGAGTTCGGCGTATTGTGCCGACGTGGTTAACGTACTGAAAATGAATAGGATAATCAGGAGTAAACGATTGAAAAGGGGCATTCGTTGAGTTTTAACTGGTACAGACTCATTTTAAGTTTTAACACAGAGGAAGAGGAGATTTCACAGAGAGAACAGAGTTACTGCTTTATTTTTCTCTGTGAAATCTCCTCTTCCTCTGTGTCAAACCCTTTTCCTCTGTCGGTCCGCCAATGCGGTTAAAATAAATTAACGCGTAAACAAAGCCGTGAATTTCAATTTGATGGTATCGTCGGCTTTCATACCCAGTAGCGAAGGTTGTTCAACTCCGAAATCGGTCATGCTGATGTCGAACGCGCCATTGACAATCAGGCGGTTATTTTCGTCTTTACGGGTAAAGGCCAGGGTTTGGGGCCTGGTAACGCCGTGAAAAGTCAGTTTACCCGTTGCCGTCAGCGTTCCGTCGGGACCGGACTGAACGTGCTGTCCTACAAACGTAACGTTAGGGTAGCGAATCCCGTCCAGTACTTCCAGCGCGTGCGAATCGCGGTTAGCATCCCCACTGTCGAACGAGGCTATCTTAATGGCAATGGCTATACTCTGGATGGTGCTGGCGGTTTCATCGTACAGCAGCGCGCCGTTTACGTCGTGACTTACCCCGTCCCAGGTGTGCAGTGGGTGGTGCATGGTGTAGGTAACGGACGACGTCTTTTTATCCGCCACTAATTTTTTAAGGGCCGGAGTTACCCCCGGCCGGCTGCCCATACCGAGCAGGGCAAGCAGCACCAGTACTAATTTGGCAGGCATACGGAATACAGGTTAGAATTTGATGGCAATAATTGACGCGGCAAAGGCCCCAAACGTGGTGTAGGCCACCGCTCGGTGGTAAGGCTTAAGGTCGGGATGCTGCCGAATCATACCGGCCAGTACGTTGGTTGCCACCATGCCCGCGAGGTGAACAACGGCTAAGTACTTATGCAGCTTGATACCGCTCAGCCCCCGGCGGTCGGCCACGAGTTTGGGCGGGGCCGTCAGCGAGAGCAGGGCCGTAGTACCATATGCTACGTTGATAAACGCTGCCGAAATCTCGTGGGCGTTGTAGAGCCGGGTGTATTGCTCGCCCTGAGCAGTGTACAGTTTGGCGCCCAGAATACCCTGTACCACAAAACCCGCCAGCGTTACAAACCCCATTACCTGATGCGCCACCAGCATGGTACGCCGGACTTTGAGTTCTTTTTCACGGCCTTCGGGCGTTAGCGGGGCCACGTCCATCACCCGGAGTAATCCCTTCGGTCCCCAGAAAACGCGCTGGGTAAACAGCATTTTAGAAGGCAGTAGCGGCTGGGCGGGCAGCGAATCGGTCAGCCCGGCCAGGAGCTGATCGGCAGATAGTGAATCGGCGGGCGGAGCTGCCACGCGGGTAGTGTCCTGAGCCTGCATCGACAGGCTCAGGAATAATAGGGCAACGAGTGTTTTCAGCATACCGTTAGTTGTTGATGGTCAGCGTGTTGCCATCGGCACTAAGTATGGTCTTGTACTGCGTAAGAGGGCTGTTGGCTGGTCCCTGCGCTACGGCTCCGATTGTGGTGAATTTAGCCCCGTGGTTGGGGCAGTAAATGCTGTCCGAACCGGCCACGTACTGTACCGTCGTACCATCGTGCGTACATACTTTGGAGAGGGCAATATAGCTGCCGCTTTTAACGCGGGCTACCAGAATATTACCCGAATAGGCGTAGCTGCCCACGTTTTTCAGACTGGCGTAAGCCGCTGTCGTCAAATCCAGCGTAACCCCGCTGCTGCTCAGGGCTGGAGCCGGGTTAATGCTGGAGCCGGACTTGGAGCAGGATGAAAGCGCGCCACCAGCGCAGTAAAAAGCCACTAAGGCCGCACCATTCAGTCCCAGCTGCTTCAGGAAAGCCAGTCGGTTTATTGATTCTTCGGTCGTATTCATCACTATAAGTAGTTGGAGTATGGGAAAACGGTTGTTTCAGAACATGCCGACTGCCATTATGCGCTGGCAAAGCAGTTAATAAGCTGGCTTAGTTCGCCAACCGTCAGGGCGGGCGTTAGCGCATCGTCGGGCAGGGTGGTCTGGTATTGAAGTTCCAGAAACACGATGGCTTCGAGGTATTCGTATTCGCTCAGGCCCAAATCCTGCCTTAGCTGGTGACTGGGCGTGATAACGGGCTGGAGCAGCGTAAACCGGCGCAGATAATGGCAGAGATCATACTGTATCTTTTTCATGGCGGTAGTTAGTTGGCTCAGAAACGAAGCGCAACCCCTACGCCCAGCCCCCGCGAACTGGGGCCAACCCTTAGGCTGGTGGTGGGCCGGGTGTTATAACCCTCTGCCGCTCGCCGAAACTGCACCGTAGCGCGGTGGTCGAGCCAGACCGTAGCCAGCCCCAGTAACACACCCCCGCCCGCCAGCGCGTAGCCTACTACGGCCCTGTCGCCGTTATGTCCTTCGTGCCGGTTATCCATCATATTCGGGTCGTTATCGTTCGGGTCATTGTTCATGTTGCCATCGCGGTTATTGTGGTCGCGGTGACCATTGCCGAAGTTTCTGGCCATCGCCAGGGCCGCGCCCGTACCCAGCAGGGCCACCGTACCCACCGTACCCACTACCGACAGCCGACGCAACGAGCGGCCCCGATCAAATGAACTCAGCGTGTCGGGCTGCGTATAAAGCAGCGACTGCACCCGCCGGTTCGTTACATGATTGCCAGTCCCATCGGTGAATTCGCGGCTAAACCAGCCTGACCGATAGTATAATCGGTCGATGCCGGGGGTGGGCTGTACGGCCATTGAGCCGGAACTGCTGATCGTCCCGTTTGGCAAAACCGGCCCGGTGCCAGCCTGGCCCAGCACGTCTTTTGTACCGTTGGCGTAGTTGATGAGTAATACATCAGCGGTGCCGGTGGTATAAATGGGGCCGTCGGGGTTGTCCTGTCGGTGGTATTTAAGCTGGGTGCTGGAAACCTCCAGCACTTTAGCTTTGATTTCGGTACCGTTTTTCAGTACGATATTGTCCTGCGCCTGCGCGGTTGCTCCGCCGACGAACGCGGCCAGGATGAAAAAGCGGGGGATGTTGGTGAGTCTGTTCATCGAAATTTTTTTGGATGGTACGTCTTGATAGGAACCGTGATTGATGACCTTCATTCACCCATACGGAACGGGTTGAAAAAAGGTGGGGTGGCTTCCTGATTATTTTCTCCAGAAAATAATCAGGAAGCCACCCCACCTTTGCGGGTCTGTTTGCGTATCGATACATAGAGGAACCCGTTAACCCACTGGCCTTTGCTGTTTAAACCCAAGCCCCGCTTTCAGGAAAACGACCTGGCCAGTGTGCTGACCGCCTGCCTGGCGGGCAACGCGCGGGCGCAGCGCTGTTTGATTGGTCAGTTTGCGGGCTATGCCAAAAGTTTGTGTACCCGCTACGCAGCCGGAGCCGAAGAAGCTGAAGAAATCATTCAGGATGGGTTTCTGAAAGTATTTACCCACCTGCCCCGCTACGACCCTACCCAGCCGTTCAAAGCCTGGTTACGAACCATCATGGTGAATACGGCAGTGGACTATTACCGGAAAAGCCAGAAATGGACCAGTCAGCTTAGCCTGGATGATGTGGACGTACCTGACTGGAACGACGACGTAATCAGTGCCATTTCGGCCCAGGAAATTCTGGCGTTGGTGCAGAAACTCCCCCCGGCCTACCGCATGGTGTTTACCATGTACGTGGTGGACGGGTACTCGCACCGCGAAATCGGTGATCTGCTGAACATTCAGGAAGGAACTTCCAAATCGAACCTGCGCGATGCGCGTCGTAAACTGCAACTGATGATAAAACTATACCATCCCCACTTGTACCAAACCTACAACTGGCCTAACTCGGGACGACATGAAAACTGACCGCTTCGATGAGGAATTCCGGCGTAAACTGCACGGACTGCCCGACGAAAGCGGTCCCGGCGATGCGTCGCGTATTCATGGCTACGTAACGCGTCACCTGCCGCCCGTGCCGGGTATGGGCTGGGGTGGGCTGGCGGGCTATGTAGCGGGTGGGCTGGTGCTGCTTGGCTCTCTGCTGTACAATGTGGTACAGTATCAGAAAACAACCGCCCTGCAAACCACCGTCGATTCGCTAAAAACAAATCCCCCTGCGCTGGCGCAGGAACCCGCACCCGTAGCCCCGCCCCTTGTGCGAACGGATACCCTATACGTAACCCGCTACCTGCATGAATCGGACAATATCCCCAATGCGCCCAACCCGTCTATCGCCCGGAATGATGAACAACGGGTTCGGTCCATGCCTGAAGTAATCTCCAGCCTACGGGAAAGCTCCGTTCCGGTAAATTTGAAAACGGGGCCTACGATCAGCCAGAAGCCAGCGCAGAAAGAAGCGGTGACCGCTATTGACGTAACCACCGACTCCACCAGCATAACGGCGTCAACATCCATAGCAAAAAGCAATGAGTCAGCCGGTTTAGAGTCAGTACGATCCGAAAATAGTGCTGGACCACCAGGCGCAGTAAATCGATCGCGCAACACGGTTCTGATCAGCAAAAACGTACCGAATCGTGCGGATGTGAGCCGGACTAAAACCCGGCAAAAAGCCCAGGCAAATAGCCTTACCAGCGACGCACCGGCCCGTGAGCGACTGGGGAACCCAACAATAAACCAGACGCCGGACGATAATAAGGCCACGAATGGAGCCGGAGGCCGTTTGACGGAGTCAGTTCAACTACGTACCAACGCAGAAAAAGAGCGTACTGAACAGGCAGAAGTGGCGGTTATTTTATTAAAAAACAGAGACTTACCCACCAATAATCTGTCGGCAACCATTTTACGAAAGCCGGTTTACCTGCCCATTGCTGTAACGAAAGCGGTGCCAGTTCGCAGGCCCTTCCGGCTGAACCTGCCCACCCTATCGCTGCCCAAAGCGCAGTACTTTGGCGGGGTAGATTTCATGGGGGGAGACGAACACCTCGGCGGTTCGTTGCTGGGCGAAGTACGGATAAATCGTCACTGGAGCGTGCAAACGGGCGTTCGGGCGATGGCCCTGACCGGCTTCGACTACCGCTCGGATGAAGAGTTTCGGAGGGAGGACGGTCGGGATTTTCGCGCCCTGTACGCGACCAACGTAGCTCCCGGTACTGAAATCCAGCACATCCGGCAGCTATACGGACTGGTGCAGATACCACTTACAGTGGCGTATCATTATCCGCTGGGCCGGGCCTGGGGGTTGCGGCTGGGCGTGGGTACGAGCGTCGATGTGCTGGCCCGAAGCCGCATCAGGTTCGAGGTTGACCGCAGCGGGCGGGACTCTGAACATGAGCTTCACGAAAGTAATATACCCACCAGCCTGTTTAACAACGCAACCATTTCGGTGGGGGTAGAGCGGCAATGGAAACGGTTGCTGTTCCGGGCATCGCCCTACATTAGCCCGCAACTGAAACGGGTTCGCTACAAAGACGATGCATTTTATTGGGGTGGGCAGGTGCAGGTGCTGTGGCAGTTTAAGTAGATGCAGACGACGTACCAGGAGTCAGAAAATTGCGTAGTTTACTCCTGAAAACTCATTCCCAACGGGTGATTCTTTATTTTGTTTACATTGAAAAAACTGTTTAGCCTGCTCGCCGTATGCTGGCCTCTGGCCCTGTATGCCGTGCCGACAACGGCACGGGCGCAAAACCCCGACAGCCTGACGGCGCCCCAACCGGATAGTTTGCCCGGTACCAACCAGCGCGACGTGCTGGACTACGTACACCAGATTTTTCCGCGTATTCACGTTACCAACGAAGCCGAACGGCAGATGCCGGTAGGGCGCGTGTTTGCCTGGATTCTGCCCAGCGTTAGCTACGAGCCCCAAACCCGGCTGGCGGCCAATATCGGCGGTAACGTTGCCTTTCGGACCACGGGGGCCAACGTATCGTCAGTATATCCGATTCTGGCCTATACGCAGAACAAACAGCTTATTTTTCATACTACGGCCAACGTGTGGCTACCCGGCAATCGCTACAACCTCACTACCGACACCCGGTATCTGCACTACCCGCAGCTTACCTACGGTCTGGGCGGTTCCACCACCACGCAGAATGCCCTGCTGCTCAGTTACGATTACATTCGGCTGTACCAGAGCCTGAGCCGGAACGTGGCCCCGCATCTGTACGTCGGTGGTGGTTACGACCTGGATTACCGCTGGAACATCCGGCCCGGCACGACTACCGGCGATGCTATTTCCACCCCCGGCTATGACCTGACCAGCACCACCCGAACCGTATCGTCGGGCCTGACGATGAATATTTTGTACGATAATCGTACCAATTTGATTAATCCGGGAGCCAGTTTTTTTGCCAATGTAAAACTGCGGGGCAACTTCCGGTTTCTGGGCAGCGACAGCAATTACCCATCCCTGCTGATCGATGTTCGCAAGTACGTCAACTGGCCCGCTTCGTCGCCGAATATTCTGGCCATCTGGAGTTTCAATACCCTCACGCTGGGCGGCACTCCGCCTTATTTAGACTTGCCCAGTACGGGTTGGGATGCCAATAGCAACATGGGCCGGGGCTATATTCAGAGCCGCTTCCGGGGACGGAATCTGCTGTACGTCGAAACCGAATATCGGTTCCGAATTCTGCACAGCGGCTTGTTGGGTGGGGTGGTGTTTGGCAACGTACAAAGCGTATCGCAGCCACTAAAAGGCGGCCTGTCGGGTCTTTTGCCCGCGGGCGGGGGGGGGCTGCGGCTGAAACTCAACAAATTGTCGGGCGTGAATCTGGCTGTCGATTATGGGGTGGGCGCGGATGGGTCGCGGAGTGTGTATTTCAACATTGGTGAGTTATTCTGAGTTACTGTATCTGATATATCCGATTCCAAAGCCCCCGGTTCCGGTTCGTGAGTACAGATTAAACACAGAATTGGCCGTTACGTTTGTTTTCGTTACTGCTGCTTAGTGCGCCCAGCGAATGCCCACATACTCACGTCTATCCTTTCTGCTCCCCATAATCCTTCTCGGCGGACTGCTGATGGGTGTGATTATGCCGGTAGCGGGGCAGGATAGCCTGACGCACCGGACGCTGGATTTTTATATCGAACAAGGCCTGGCCAACAGCCCGCTCGTCGCCGAAAATATCAATTCGTTTTCCCTGAACCGTTTGGATAGCCTGCTGAACGTGGCCGCTAACAAGCCCTACGTGCAGGCCATCGGGCAGGTGCTGTACGCGCCCGCCAGCACGAACTTCGGCTACGACCAGAGTACCACCAACGGCGGGCAGTACACCGCCCTGATTCAGGCCAATCGGAATTTGCTCTACCGCCGAAACCTGCGCATTCAGAACAGCCTTAACGCGGCCCTGCGCGACTCGCTCCGCAACACGCTCCGTATCAGCCGAAACGACCTCGCCAAAGGCATCACCGATCAGTACATTACGGCCTGGCAGGACTACCAGCAAATGGCTATCTACGGGCAGCTGGTCAGTACGCTCGCCCGACAAAACGAAGCCCTCAAGGCGTTGCTGCGGTCGGCCCTGTTCATGCAGTCGGACTACCTCGCTTTCCGGGTCGATTTGCAGCAGAGTGAGATTAATTACGAAGCGGCCAAAGTGCAGTTTCTGGCCGATTTGCTCCTGCTCAACACCATCTGCAACCTACCGGATACCAGCCGGGTGCATCTCGAAAACCCCGGCCTGACGGCCCGTCCCATTTTTACCCTCGACGACAACCCCTACCTGCTGCGCTATCGGTTCGACAGCCTGATTGTGGAGCGCAACCGCCGGGTGATCGACATTTTTTACCGCCCTTCTGTCGATCTGGTGGCCAATACGGGTACCAATGCCGTTAGCCCCCTGTTCATTGGCCGGCGGTTTGGTTTCAGCCTCGGCCTGAACTTCGTGATGCCTATTTACAACGGCGGGCAACGGCGGCTGCAATACCAGAAACTGAACGTATCGCAACTGAATATTCAGAACTACCGCAACCAGTACATTAACCGTTATAACCTGCGGGTCAGAACCGTTACGGAGCAATTGCGCGTGAACGAGAATCTGCTGGAACGCATCGGCAAACAGAATACCGATGTCGATAACCTACTCACCATCAGTCAGGCGCGGCTGTACCGGGGCGATATGTCGGCTATTGATTACCTGCTGATTGTGCAGCGGTTCCTGAACATCAAACTGAATCTGAACCAGTTAACGGTGCAGCGGCAACGTTTTATCAGCGACTTTAACTACCGGAATTTTTAGGTTTTCTGTCATTCCGAAGAATGAGGAATCTTCGGGAGTATGATGATTTACTGGCTCACCCGAAGATTCCTCGTTCCTCGGAATGACAGAAAATTCAAACAAAGACTTTATGACCCGATACCTATCCATTTTTCTTCTCGCTCTCCCCATCCTCCTCATCCGTTGCGGCTCGTCGTCATCGACCGAGGGCAGCACGGCAGCGGCTGACCCCGGTCGGCCCAAAACACCCGTGTCCATTACGACCGTTGCGACGGATACCTTCCGGCTCGAACGCACATTTCGGGGCGTAACGTACTACCTGGCGAACGGCGACATAAAATCGCCGATTGCGGGCTATGTGACGCATGTCTATGTGAAAATTGGCGATCGGGTACGCAAAGGACAGTCGCTGTTCGGGCTGGAAACCAAAGAAGCCTTTGCCCTGGACGGTAAGAATTACCTCAACGACCCAACCCTTAAAAACATCGGAAAAATCACCATCCACGCCCCCGATGCGGGCCTGGTGACGCGGGTCATGGCCGAAGAACGCGAATACGTGCAGGACGGTACGCTGCTGGCCAGTTTTTCGGCTCCCGATATGTTCGTGTTTCTGATTGAGGTGCCCGCCGAGCAGGATTCGCTGGTGCAGGTGGGCAGTCGGTGCGTGATTCAGCTACCCAACGGGCGGCAGATTGGCGGGCGCATTGCCCGGACGCTGGCCCTGACCGATTCGCTCTCCCAAACCGAACGCTTCGTGGTCAAACCCGACCAGGTAATGGTGCTGCCTGCCCGGCTTCAGCTCAATATCACCTTCACCGACAAAGTCCACACAAACACGCAGTCCCTGCCCACCAACGCCGTGCTGAGCAACGAACTGCAAACCGAGTTCTGGGTCATGCAACTCCTCAACGACAGCACCGCCGTGCGTGTTCTGGTGAAAATGGGCCTGCAATCGCCGGGTAAAATCGAGATTCTCAGTCCGCGTTTCGCGCCCGGCACCCGTATTGTCCGTGCGGGTGGGTACGGGCTGTCTGATACGGCTTCGGTCGTGATAAGGAAATGATAGCCGCATGACAGAAAAACGCCTTTATAAACCTAAAAATGACCGATAAAAAGCCGCCTGGCAAACAGTTGGCCCAACCGAACGCGGCCCGACCGTCCGCGGCCCGACCGGGATTCTTTCGGTTTCGGGTGCCAATTCTGGCTATTCTGCTGCTGTTGCTGGCGGGGGGCTTTATGGCGTACCGTAACATTCAGGTGTCGCTGTTTCCCGAAAAAACGTTTCCCAAAATCAAGGTCATTGCTAACGCGGGAGACCAGCCCGTCGAGTTGATGATGGTGGCTATTACGCAGCCGCTGGAAAACGCCGTGAACCAGGTCGAAGGGGTACAGACGGTGCGGAGCGTTACCAGCCGGGGCAGTTGCGAACTCTCGATTTATCTGGACTGGAACGTCGATATCAACGTCTCGCTGCAACGGGTAAATTCCTACATCAGCCAGATTCAGAATACGCTGCTGCCGGGTACGAGCCTCGTGGTGCAGCGCATGTCGCCCTCCAGCCTGCCCGTCATTGATTTTGCCCTCGAATCGAGCGGTCACGATCTGATTGAACTCCGCAAGCTGGCCCTCTATACCATCCGGCCGTTTCTGAGTCAGGTGCCGGGCGTGTCGAACGTGCAGATTATGGGCGGTCGCACCAAAGAATACTGGATTGTTTTGCAGGCCGACAAACTGGCGACGCTGAATGTGACCCCGGCAGCCATCACCACCGCCCTGACCAGTACCAATTTTGTGCAGGCCGACGGACTCGCTGCCGATTATAATCGTCTGTATCTGACCCTGACCGACGCCACGGTACACTCGAAACAGGACGTAGAAAACATCGTCATTCGCAGCAACGGGCAGCGGGTACTTCGGCTGGCCGACGTGGCCACGGTAGAACTCCACGAGCAGCAGGAGTTTACGCGCATCGAAGCCAACGGCAAACAAACGGTGCTGGTCAACGTGGTGAAACAGCCCACCGCCAACCTGATCAAACTCAGCGAAGACATCACCCAAAAGGTTCATGACCTCAAAAACGTACTGCCCGCCGGTATCACGCTCACGCCCACCTACGTCCAGGCCGATTTTGTGAGTACCGCCGTCAAAAGCGTGACGGACAGCATCTTAATCGGGCTGGCTCTGGCCATTATCGTCACGAGCCTGTTTCTGCGGTCACTACGGGCGAGTGCGGTCATTTTGCTGATTATTCCTGTTGTGCTGGCTGCAACCATGCTGGTGCTGTACGCCATCGGCTTCACCTTAGACATTATGACGCTGGGCGGCATAGCCGCTGCCATCGGGCTGATTATCGACGATGCGGTGGTGATTGTGGAGCAGATTCACTCGGTGGAAGAAGAGTCCGGCGTGGATTCGCACGACGGCGAATCGACCCCGCAGACCATTCAGCAGGCCATCAGTTACCTGTTTCCGGCCATGATTGGCTCGTCATTGAGTACCATCGTTATCTTCCTGCCCTTCGCGCTGATGAGTGGGGTGGCGGGGGCGTTTTTTAAGGTACTGGCTACCACGATGGTCATTACGCTGGTCTGTTCGTTTTTGATTACGTGGCTGGGGTTGCCGGTGGTATACGGCCTGTTCAGTTTCCTGAAGAAGAAAAAGGGCAGTTCTGAAACGCATCCCAGCATCGGGAAGTGGCTGTCGGTGTTTATCCATCATCCTGTGTTGGCACTCGTTTTGTCGGGGGCAATGGGCGTGGCCGTGTATCTGATTTATAGCCGACTGGAAACGGGTTTTCTGCCCGAAATGGACGAGGGGGCCATCGTAGTCGATTATTTTTCACCCCCCGGCACCTCGCTCGATGCCACCAATGCCATGCTCAACGAGGTCGATAAACAGGTACGGACCATTCCGGAAGTGCAGGCGTTTACGCGCCGGACGGGCGCGCAGATGGGCTTTTTCATTACCGAACCCAACCGGGGCGATTACCTGATTTCCCTCAAAAAAGACCGCAGCCGCACCACCAGCGACGTGATTGACGAGCTGCGCGGTAAAATCGAAGCCACCCAGCCCGCCCTGAGCGTCGATTTTGGGCAGGTATTGGGCGATATGCTCGGCGATTTGATGAGTACGCCCAGCCCGGTGGAGGTCAAGATTTTTGGCAGCGACCCTGCCAAACTCCGGCCCGTTGCTAAAAAAGTCAGCGACGTAGTAACGGGCGTCTCGGGTACTGCCGATGTGTTCGACGGGGTAATCATTGCCGGTCCGTCGGTGATGTTTCGGCCCATTCCGGGTATGCTGCTCAACTACGGCCTGACCCCGATGGATTTGCAGAACCAACTCCTGACCAAACTGCAGGGTAACGAAGTGGGGAATATTCTGGAAGGCAACCAGTTCATTAAAATGCGGCTCAAATACCCCGACGCGGGCGGCAACCTGACCGCCCTGCGCCAAAGCCCCATTTTCACCGCCGACGGGCGCAGCCGCCTACTGTCCGATTTCACGGCGGTCAGCGTCGATTCAGGGTCGGCAGAAATCGAACGCGAAAACCTCCAGCCCATGATTCCGGTCACGGCCCGGCTGGCCAACCGCGACCTCGGCAGCGTCATTCGCGACATTCAGCAGCAGGTGGGCAGTCAGGTCTCGCTGGAACCGGGGCAGCACATCGAGTACGGCGGAGCCTACGCGCAGCAGCAGCAGTCGTTTCGGGAACTGTTGCTGATTCTGATTTCGGCGTCGCTGCTCGTGTTCATAGTCTTGCTGTTTCTGTTCCGCGATTTGAAAGCTGCCGGGCTGATTCTGTTCATATCGGTGCTGGGGGTTTCGGGGTCGTTCATTGCCCTGTTCATCACCAAAACCCCGCTCAACGTGGGCAGTTACACGGGCATCATCATGATTGTGGGCATCATTGCCGAGAACGCCATTTTCACCTTCCAGCAGTTTGCCAGTCACCACAAAACCGCGCCCGTGGCCGAGTCCATCGAGTTCGCGATTTCGGCCCGTATCCGGCCTAAACTCATGACGGCCACCAGCGCGATTATGGCGCTGTCGCCCCTGGCGTTGGGCATTGGCCAGGGGGCGGAACTCCACCAGCCGCTGGCCATTGCGGTCATTGGTGGGTTTTTTGCGGCCCTGCCGTTGCTGCTGCTCATTTTTCCGGGCCTGTTGCGATTGGCGTACAAGGACAGTAAACCGTTATCAGTAACCATCGAACAGTAATCGACTCATTATCAAGCCAATAAACCAAAGAAAAACCAATGAAAACAATTCTTATTTCTGTCCTCTGCCTGAGTATGGCGGGCAGTCTGTATGCGCAGTCGTCGCCCGGTTATCACCTCATCAAAAAAACTACCGTCGGGGGCGAAGGCGGCTGGGACTACCTGCTGGCCGATGCCGACGGCGGGCGGCTGTACCTCTCGCACGGATCGCAAACGGAGGTGCTCGACCTGAAAACGCACGACAAAGTTGGGGTCATCACGCCCACGCCGGGGGTGCATGGCATTGCGGTCGTACCGGGTACTACTATTGGCTACACCACCAACGGACGACCCAATACGGCCACGATGTTCGATACGAAGACATTCAAGGCCATGAAGGAGATTCCGACCGGCAAGAAACCCGATGCCATTATGTATGACGCGTACTCGAAGCGGGTCTTCATCTTCAACAACGACGGCGGCACGGTTACCGTGCTGGACGCCAAAACCGGCGATGTAGCGGGTACGGTCGAGTTGGGTGGTGCGCCCGAAGCCGCCGTTACAGACGACAACGGACTGATTTTCGTGAACCTCGAAGACAAAAATCAGGTAGCCGTATTCGATGCCAAAACGCTGGCCGTGAATCACCACTGGCCGCTTGGCACGGGCGAATCACCTACCGGCCTGGCCTTCGACAAGGTGAAGCACCGGCTGTTCAGCACCTGCCAGAAAAAGATGGTAGTGATGGACTCCAAAACGGGCAAGGTACTGGCCGAAGTACCAACCGGCAGCGGTACCGACGGGGCCGTGTTCGATACATCGACGGGTTCGGCCATCAGCTCCAATGGCGAAGGTTCGATGACGGTAGTGAAGGAAGTAAAACCCGACCAGTTTGAGGCTGTGCAGACCGTGCCGACGCAGCGCGGTGCCCGCACCATTACCATCGACCCTAAAAGCCACCACGTGTTCGTGACCACCGCCGAGTACGGCCCCGCCCCGGCCCCCACGACCGAGAATCCGCGCCCGCGCCCATCCGTCGTGCCGGGTACATTTCTGGTGCTGGAATACGGCACGAACTAATTG
>JACMPG010000065.1 GCA_014377625.1 Spirosoma sp. | reverse complement strand
TTTCTGCACACGGGCGAGGGCGGTCTGGGCAAAAAAGACTGTGGCGAAATGTCGAAGATGGCCAAAGGTTTCCTGACCAAACTCACCGACACCGAGATCAACGACATCTACACGTACCTGCAAACGCTGCCAAACCAGAAAATAGCGAGCCGCTGATACACACATTATCAACCACAAACATCATAAACGCCATGACCACAACCCAACCCCAACTCGCGGTAGCCTACACCGCCCCCGGCCAGAACGCCAACAACGAACCCATGCTCAACGTGATGGGCATGGCCGTTGGCGTAAAAATCCGCGCGGACCAAACAGGCAACACCTTCTCGTGCGTGGAGACGTACATGGAACCGTTTCAGTTTGGCCCACCACCCCACATGCATTACGAACTCGACGAGATTATGCTTGTACTGGAAGGAACCATCACTCTGTTGGAAGGCACTGAAGTCCGCGAGGTTTCGGCGGGCGGCTATCATTTCCGGCCCCGTGGTGTGGTGCATACGTTCTGGAACGGCCACAATGCCCCGGCCCGGTTTCTGGATATGTATCCCAGCAATACCCAGGACTTCGCGCACTACCTCGAAGAACTCTCCGACCTCGGCGGAGCTATCCATGCCGAAGGCGGCAACCCGTTTGCGCCCGAAAGCATCGCCCGCTTTAAGGCCCTCGATGCCCGCTATAACCACGAGGTCTTTTACGAGCAAATGCCCGAACATATGGCCAAATACGGCCCGAAAGATTAACCCAAACTTCTACTTCTATCCACACTTATTTTAATCCACAAACCAATGCGTACGTACCTCACTTCCATTGCCTGCCTGCTAACCGCTCTGTGCGTTACGAGTTGCGCCGATCACCAGAAAATCGTACCCACGCCCACGCTCAGCATCAGCCCTTTCGCGACGGGCTTGGTGGGGCCCATCGGCGTTGGGATTGACCCCACCGGACGCGTGTTTGTATCCGAATCCGGGACCGGCAAAAACGACAGCCGGATCATGCTGGTAGCCGCCGATGGTAAGACCTATCCCCTCGTGACGGGACTGCCCTCGGTCATTTCGCCCGGTGGCGAACCCGGTGGCACCGACCACCTGCTCTATGCCGACGGACTGCTGTACGCGCTCAACAACGGCTTCCTCTACAAGATAAACGTGGCTGGGTTTCAGCCCGGTAACGCGCCCATTGCGGGAGCGGGCGTAGCCAAAGAGGACATTGCCACCTGGGTAGTGAACTACAACTTCGTGAACGATACCGGCGAGTCGCACCCCTACAACATGATTACCGGGCCCGACGGGGATATTTACATCACTGATGCGGCTGCCAACGCCATTCTCCGGCGCAGTAAAACGGGGCAGTTGAGCGTCATGACGGAGGTGCCGGGCTTTGCGAATCCTACGCCGGTTGGCCCGCCCGTTGTACAGTCGGTACCAACGGGTATTACCTACGACGGCAGCAAATTCCTGATTAGCACACTGCTGGGCTTTCCGTTTCCTTCGGGCAAAGCCATTCTGTACCAGATGGACCTGACGGGTAAACTCACGATTCAGAAACAGGTATTCAACCCGCTGGTCGATGTGGAAGTCGATGGCAATGGTGGTGCGCTGACGCTCGAATACGGCACGTTCGGGCAGATGGGCTGGAACGCCAACACGGGGCGGCTACTGCGCTCCAACTCAACAGGCGACGTCATGTTGTTCGACAAGCTGAACCAGCCCACCGATCTCAAGCTGTATGGCAACAACACGGCCTACATCGTCATCTACGGCGACGGTACTTTGCAAAAAGTCACCTTCTAATGCCATCCAATGAAGACTATTTCCCTTGCCCTCTCAGCCACTTTGCTCATCACAAACCCAACTCGTATTCAGGCGCAAAGTGAGGGAACGTTTATCCCATAAATCCTCGGTGACCTCGGTACTGCCACCGATAACCG
Organism: Spirosoma sp.; assembly: GCA_014377625.1. Taxonomy (GTDB): domain Bacteria; phylum Bacteroidota; class Bacteroidia; order Cytophagales; family Spirosomataceae; genus Spirosoma. The sequence continues at coordinate 1,042 of JACMPG010000065.1, read as the reverse complement.
AGACCTGAACGCCTTTGCCAGCTACTTTGCACAGTCGCCCGATTTGTATTACCAGATCACCCACCACCGCCGATAACAAGCTACTGCTGGCGCGGGGCATCGACACTATGAAAAAGATGGTGAGCAACTATCAGTATGGGGTCGGCGTAACGTCTTCGCCCCCTGCCAGCAACAACACCAACGTGCTGGTAGGTACGTTGCCCCAATCAACAACCATATCGGTGATGGGGTAACATGGTGTATGCAATGGGCGTGTTAGCCGGGGTGGCTTCATGCAACGCCCTGCCGCGATAGACACTACGTCTGCTTCCTTTACCCTCACGCTGGGTGATATGACCCGGACGGCGTCTCTATGGCGGTTACGGCGGTGACAGCCTGGTTGTACTTCGTTGGTGAAGATCACGTAGCAATGTCTGCCCACGTCCCGAATCAGGCAGAAAAACCACACCTGTTTACCTGAACGGCCTGATCTAAGCAAAAAATCGGCCACAACAAACCAGAAATCAGTCATGAAAACTTCTATCCACACCATCATACTAATACTCATCGGATTGCCTGTTTTAGGTCAATCCGGCACAACGCTGTCCGGCGCGGTTCAGGAAACTGGCGGCAAACCGCTGCCCTTTGCTACGGTCGCTTTGTTTACCCAGACCGATACCACCCGCCCCGCCAAAGCCACCGCCACTGATGCCGACGGACGGTATGCGTTCGGGAGCGTTCGAACGGGGTTATACGTGGTGCGGGCAACGGCGGTTGGCTTTCAGAAAATGCAATCGGCCCTGGTTAGTGTGGCTACGTTGCCGGTTGAGTTGCCCGCACTGACCTTGTCCGAAGCGACGGGGCAACTGAATGCGGTGCAGGTGGTGGCCAAAAAACCGTTTATTGAGCAACAGATTGACCGTATGGTGGTCAACGTGGCGGGGAGTATTGTGGGCAGCGGCAGTACCGCTCTGGAGGTACTCGAAAAGTCGCCGGGTGTAACGGTCGATTACCAGAACGACCGGCTCCAGCTACGCGGCAAAGATGGGGTGATTATTCAGAT
>JACMPG010000064.1 GCA_014377625.1 Spirosoma sp. | reverse complement strand
TCACAATCCAAACCAAACAAATCTCATGCCCGCATCAGCTATTGCCGCCTATTTCCAGGCCGCCGGAGTTGCCGATACCGAAGTACAGAAGTGCTTCTACGAACTCCGCCGGTCAGTCGATCAGAAAGGTCGCCCCTCGTCTATTACACAGGGAGGTATCATCACCGTTGAAATCGTGTCGAGCGAGACCGATACGTCGCTTGCCGACTGGATGGTGAACTCGTACAAAGAAGCCGATGGTCAGATTCGGTTCGTCGATGACAAAGAAGGGACGCTTAAAACCGTGGAGTTCAAGAAGGCCCGCTGTGTTGGCTACTCGGAGCGGTTCGACAAAACACCGGACCTGTCGCAACCCGACAAACCGTCTATGACGCTGACGCTGACGATCTCTGCCGAGAAAATCACCATCAGCGACGCCGAACACGATAACAACTGGGACGACAAGAAGTAATGAGTGAATCGTGAATGAGCGAATGAGTGAATAATGGCTTGCGCGTGTAATCTGACGCCAGAGGTATTCACTCATTCGCAATTCGCTCATTCACAATTAACCCACGCGCCGGGTGATGATGCGGACGCCGTTTTGCAGGAAATTCTCACGGCAGTTGCGATCAGGGTCTATGTAGAGGTTCGTCCGGTACCAGGGCCGCTGCACGTAAAAGTGCCACTTAAAGATGTTGGTTTTGACGTTCGGGTTTTTAGCATCCCGCACCTCGATTCGCCGGGTTGGCTCGTCTTCGTTGTGTTCGTCGAGCGAGAACTGGAATCCATCGCCCACGTTCATCTTGTCGGGAATAAACGACCGGATATCGTAGGTGTTCCGCTCTCCGTGCCGGATGTCTGTCACGAAGACTACATTGGTAGTGCGCCGGAACTCGGCTTCGGTCAGGTCGGGCATTTGCAGGAATGGGTTGTACTTCCAGAGTTTGTAGATCTTCGGCGGAATCTTGTCATAAGCGACGTAGGCCCAGTTGATGAAATACGGTAGCGGAAAGATCAGGACGGTCGTGATGAGTGGCCGGACGTTGGCCTTGAGTTCCTGCACATCGGTGATGTGCAGCATCCGGGGTCCAAATGACAATGTGAAGATGGCAATGCCGCCTATAATGCCAATGAGCAGGGTCATCAGCGTACCGATCATGTAATTGTCGGCTTTCATACTGGGCATGGCTTTGGGCAGGATTGAAATATTCCAGACGCCCAGCAGCAGTACAATGGTCAGGACGGCGAGGTAGCCCCAGAAACCGGGCGTCTCGCCGGGCAGGCTGCGGATGAGCAGATGACCGAGGTAGCCTGCCGCCCCAAACAGGAGTAGGGTGCCGAGGATGTAAAGAACCGTGTTGCGGACGGTCCGATTGCGGACAACGTTACTGCGGGCCTGGTTGACAGAGCTGTTCACCATGGAACCAAGCTCAGACTCGACATTAAAACGGGCCATAGAAAGAAGGGTTTAAACGGTTGTGGATATTAGGTCAAAAATAACCTCTTATGCCCTGAAACCAAGCTACCTATAAATAAAAATCCCCTGGAATTATGGGACAACCCGCTGCCCGCGTGGGCGATCTGCACGTTTGCCCGATGGTTACGCCGGGCCTTCCGCCCGTACCACACGTGGGCGGTCCGATTTTGCCGCCCGGCATGCCCAACGTATTGATTGGTGGTATGCCTGCAGCTACGGTGGGATGTATGTGTACGTGCGTGGGCCCGCCCGATGTCATCATAAAAGGCTCGTTTACGGTACTGATTGGCGGGAAACCAGCGGCCCGGATGGGTGACAATACGGCGCACGGGGGGGTAATTACGATTGGGTTCCCTACCGTTCTGATTGGGGATATGGGCGTACCCTCAGTGAGCTTCTTTGCGGCCATGCTGCCAACCGTACTGGCCGAACTAACGGGCGGCATGACCAACCAGATGGCCCGGACCGTAAAACAGGCCGTTGCGCTGGCCAACGGAGCCGCCAGCGGCAAGGCGACCGTGGAAGTGTGTCCCTAAGATTGCTAATCCGTTTAACCCGCTCATCCATGTTCGTTATTAACCAATCGCAGCTCCGTCGGCTGGCCCGACCTGGCTTAGTCGAGTTTATCAACAAGTTGCAGCAATTCATCGGGACTGAGTATCCCGAAGAAGTCTTGCTCGAAGACCCGAAACAGGTGCGGCAACGGCTGACGGAACTGGTGGACAAAGCCCAACGATACGGATTTGTGCTTGAACAGCAGGTAACGCTGTTCGTCTGCATCTGCATGGAACTCGGCGACGACTTCGATCAGCAACTTAAGTACGAGCCAGTTACGACAATCCTAAGTGACGGAAACAGTCTGCCGCAGGACCGTATCGACCGAGCGGGTGAACTGGTCTTTAGCTGATCACTACGTTTTCCACTTTATGCTATCCACTTTTTGATATGGAAGATTCTTACGGTCGTCTAAACAGTCGACTTCAAAAGATCAATGAAAAAATTGCTGAGGTCGATAGGATTGTACCGGTTGATGACTTGCACAGGGAAGCTATCAAAGAGGCCCGTAAGACACTGGTTGATCGTAAGAACGAGGTTCTTGCCGACAAAAAGATTGGCGATGATTTCCTGACAGCATACAGGGAAGCCGAGCAGGCAAAACTGAACGCCAAATGGGCAGAAGATGCTTTTAATAAGGCGAACGATTACCACGAAAAATTAAAAAAGTGGCTCATTCAGAAGTATGCCGTCTCTAAGAATCCTACTGACGAAGAACGAGCTGCCTATGCTAAGTCATGGGAAGCGCGTGAAGACGCTGCTAAAATCAACAATCAAAGGCAGGAAGATTTGAAGAAGTCTTTAGATAAAAAGAAGGGAAGTCTCCAGAAATATAACGTCGTCACCCGGAAAATAAAATATACATTCCCTGCAGATAACGACATTACCGATGAGTGTATTCCCTGCAAAGCCGTTGAACGGCGTAGAAAGCTTGAACGCATAATGGCGGTCTTCCCAGGACAACAGAGTTTTGGTAACTGTGGTATTCAGTCCAGTAGACAAATGATTGATTTGATGAGCTGTAATAAAACAGATGAGATGGATGAGACAGATTTTTTCAAAAAGGCACTCAGAAATGGTAATGCAGATTTATACGATAAGTCGGGTAAAAAAATACTTCAAAATGTGGATGATACGGCTAACGAAGATACTAGAAATAAACTAATTAATGATATTCAACCCGTGCGTAAATCTGGCGATCCTGTTAGTTCAGGCGGTATAGGACAGTCTCGTGGAAGGAAAGCTGATGAAGAAGCTGTAAAACACAACAATAAAATTATCAATACTAATCAAACAGGTTCAAGTAAAATTCCTCTAATCAGGAAAATTATCGAGGAAGAGAAGGTATTCTCAACAGAATATCCCCACACTCGAAATAACATTGAGAAAGGCCTTAAGATGAACCTTGTAATGATTTTTGCCGCTGATGTATCTAAACTCGGACCTGCCGAAGATGAAAACGGTCAACCAGTTGAAACTTGGCTTTACACTGACTATGGTTTTGGTGGTAATGGAAAAATAATACATAAGCCAGGAGATGCGAAACAGTCTGGTGGACACGCCGTTACGGTAGCTGATGGCAAATTTGATTCGAGTGGAAACCTTACGCACGTTTTGGTTTCAGATACGGGAGTTGGGATGATATATTATATGAAGATTGAAGATTTCGAAAGTAGTCTATTCAACGATCCAATGGTTGTTTCTGACGAACCTATGAAAGTAAATTGCCCCTAAATTATGGAATCATTAATAACAACCGGCGAGCCTAATTGGTTGCTAAAAGTTACCAAAGAACTTACCAGTAATGAGATGTTTCAGCGGATCAATTCTATGAATGGTCTTACTATGTTGCCCCTACCAGACCCAGATGGTTTGGTATTAATCGGATATGCCTATTACGACGCGCCTAACATCCAGCTTGTCGAGCAGCTAATCAGTTATCCGGGGATTATATTCTCAACCCAATACCCACAATACGTATTCTCGCACCGAGATACCGAACCCATACGTAATTCGCCGACGGTGACGCAATACGAACCTATTTTTGGTGAACCGCAACGATTTGCGTCGTATTACGTCCGGGTTCACCGCGACGCGCGTCCGCTGCACGAGTACTACCGGCTGGTCTCCGAGGTGTTATTGCATCACTGGCTGGCTGGTCAGAACGTACTACCCGCGTCGCCGGAGCAGATTCGCGAAACGGCGCGGGCTATCGTGCCGTATTTCGCCGGTGCACCCGCCAATCTACGCGATTTTTATATTCAGGAAGGAAAACTGTTTCTCGACTGGTTGCTGAAGCATCTATGAACACCAAACCCACATCGCTCTTCGCGCTGTTCGACGCGGCCCGGATGGGAGTAGCTATGACCGACGCCAAAGAACGCTTCCCGGAGCGGTTCGCAACGCTGTACAGGGGCGAGAGCGCGAAAAACCTCGCCGATTTCGCCCCGTATCTGTTCTGGTTCGATGCCGCCGACTCCACGTTGAAAGACTGGTTTCCGGCCAACGGCTGGGGTAAATCGTGGGGCGTGTTTTTGCGGAGTCGAACCTCCGTTGAGGAATTATACCGGCACTTTCGCCGGTACTTGATCATCGCTGATGAAACGGGCCGCGAATTGTATTTCCGATTCTACGACCCTCGCGTGTTGCGGGAATTTCTGCTAACCTGTACGTCTACCCAACTTACCGAGTTTTTTGGGCCGGTACAGCAGTTCTTCATGGAAGACGAAGACCCCAATTTTTCTCTTTGTTTCTGGCTCGAAGCAGGTCAGTTGAACTGTCGGCGAGTCAACAAAGAAGTCGATAGTGAGTTCGCTTTTTTAACATCTCCCTCCCCGGCTGGAAACACACCCCTGTTTTAACCGCTTGCTAAATTCAGGGGTGCATCAATCAAAAACAGGTTCGATTTGGGTGGCTGGCGCTGTATCTTTAGAGGAAACGCCACACCCATGATTAACGCACCCCTAACCCGCCAATATGCCCGGAAAGGTAAACCCGTTTACCTTCAGCGCGAGCTCCCCCTCGGCTTCGGCAACCGTCCTCCCATCCAGCCCAATACCCATGACCACGATTACATCGACAGCAACGGCTTTGAGGATGGGATTTCCTGCGTTTCATTTGGTTACGAACAGGTCTTTTTCAACTCCGACGCGGCCCTGCGCTACCTCGAATGCGACCCTGGAGTAGCTGTCCGGTCCACGTATCTATTCGCTTTACCCTAAATCCATTACGCCAAATGGGACAACCCGCTGCCCGCATGGGTGACTTACACGTTTGCCCGATGGTAACGCCCGGTGTGCGTTGGTCCGCCCGACATGATCATACGCGGCTCGTTTATGGTTCTGATCGGGGGCTGAACCAAGCTTCTTTGAACGAATTCTGAACTTTATCAAGTCTATCTTTGGCAGGTAACGCCGGTTCGTTGAACCGAGTTGGGTAGTGCCTGATCCGCTAATTTTTGTGTATGCAGTGGAATAACCTCGTCTTCGCCGGTTTCGTATCGCTTTTTATGGGGAGCTCGGCAGAGAAATGCGGGGTCCATCAACCAAAACGACCACATAAAATGGAATCATTTGCACCGCATCCCGGCATCATCAGGATGATTGACGACGACACAAAGGAGATACGAAACGTCAAAGCTGAAGAGAAGTCAGTACGGCGGCAGTTTGTTTACCCTGATCGGGATGACCATGAAGTCGAGGCCACCGATACGAATGCCGTTAAGCGCATTCCAATTGTTGAGGTGTGCATGACCCCCACCGATGGCAAGGGAAACATTGTGCCGAGGAAACAGGCGAAGAAAATGGAGATTATAGAATACGGCCCCGACCACCGGTTTCTTCGCAGTACCTTGATGTTTAGAAACCAATAACTTATTCACCCAATAATTCCCACACCATCATGGAAAAGACAGGAAGCCGCCAGCTCGCGCTGCTCGAATGCCAGAAAGCTGGCCCTGGCACCGTAGGAGCCATCATTGCAAAGATTCTGACCATGCCCGGCATCTCGCTCACGGTCAAGTACGAAATTGCCAGTGGCGATATTGGCGCGTTTTACCAACAACCTCAGATTCGGGCCATTCTGCAAAGCCCCTGGAGCGATACTAACCTTCGCGAACTGGCCGTGCGTGAGACCCAATTTTATCGCACGCAACCCGGAACCGCCGGTTTTGTGGGGCAACTCCTCGGCGAAGATGGCCGGTTTGAAGCCCTCAAAGCCGCCCGGAATAACCTGTTTTAAGGACAGAAAACGTATTGCGGTTGCCTAACCCACCACACCATGCCCGACGATTATTACATCCTGCCCATCCGCTGCGATTTGCTTATTCAGGGGGCCGCTGCCCGGCAACCTGCCAGTCAGCGGCAGCTCTACGGCTCGCTCGAAGAGTCGATTCACGAACACGTTTATCTGCTCGTGACTACGCCTTTCAAAACGGTACGTTTCGATACGGCCTACGGCTGCGAGGTCTGGGATGGGGATTTTTCGTCGGGCAACGAGTCGAACGATACGCGCTGGACTGACCAGATTCAGAACTCGGTGCTGCGGGCCATCCGGACCTACGAACCCCGGCTTGAGCGGATCGAGGTACTCGTTGAACTTGACCGCGACGGGGCCTCCGACGCCCATAAACGGCTCGTGGTGACGGTAACTGCCGAAATCAAAAAATCAAACCACCGGGTGTTTCGTTTCCAGCGCATCATCCTCATTGCTCCCTTTGCCGCC
>JACMPG010000063.1 GCA_014377625.1 Spirosoma sp. | reverse complement strand
CTGTTTTACCTTTTTGGATTTTAGCCAGCAGTTCGACTCGTTCTGAATCAGTGAGGGATAAACGGTACTTTATCATAATTGGCAGGGTTTATCCCATGAAGACAAAACACCTGCCATACTACCTTTTAAGCAACACTAGTTCGCCTGCGCGTAGCGAGTTAGGTCGGGGCGGGTGAAGGTAGTAAACACCTCCGGGGGCAGATCGCTGAATACCTGAATATCGGTCAGGTCGTTTTCGCCCCGATCACCCGAAAGCAGCAGGCCCCCGTGCTTCTGATAGTCGGACCAGGGCAGGGTGAAGCCGGGGGTTTTATCGGTGGCGGTGGGGTAATAGGCCCACTGAGATACCAGGTGCGTTTGCTGGTCGACCCAGACGTCGTACTTGTTGCCAGGCGTATCGCCCACCCCCTTGAATGTCAGTTGCAATCGATCGGCCAGTTTCCCATCGGCCACCGTATCCTTGCCCGCATACTTGAGCGTCAGGCCGGAGTCTTTCAACTTAAACGGCATAAGCAGCCAGTACATGTCGTTGATCCAGTCCGATTTGCCCTGCTTGACGTACCTGGCTACTGAATCGGGGTTGGCAAGCTCGCGCCCCTGGCGGAATACGCGTCCCTGGTCGGTGTTGATATTGAGCAGAACCGTCTGGTCGTCCTTGAGGTTGTCGACCCGCACCTGCCCCGACGCTTTGTCCCAAATCAGCTTCCGGTTGCCAAAAAAATTCCAGGCAATCAGGCGGGTGTTATCCCAGGCTTCCCGCCCACCCATGGCCGTCATGACCTGGTCGGCGATTTCAATGGCACGGGCGTCGGACCCCGCTTCATCGAACCCAGGGGCAGGTGGGTTCTTAGGTGGCTGTGTGCAGCTTGCGAGATATGTAAGCAGCAGGAGAAGAAGCGAAGCGGAACGCGTAGTCATCGTTGAGTGGGTTTAACCGTGGTGAACAAGTAAGCCGGGTTGTGCGCTGATTACGGTAATAGAACCGTTTTGCCCAGCCGGGCCGACTCTTTGGCGGCTGTCAGAATTTCAACCACGGTAACATTGATGGGAAGGGCATACAAATCGTTCTTATCCAACGTCATCCGGCCGCTGACCACCTCCGCCAGCACCGAAAACGGGTCCGTGAAGGGAGCCGGTCGGGGGTCGATCTTGATTGTTTCTTCGGGCGATTGTTTGGCGAGCCGCTGCCGGATGGTGGTTGGATTCACGGCAATGGCATAGCCTTTGTTCCCGTACACTTCCATGTCTTTGCGGGCGAAAGACCAGTTCCATGACCCCTGGATAATGCACTGCGCCTGGGGATACTGCAATACGATCGTCGCTTCGTCGTCTACCTTAGGATAAATAGCGGGTTTGTTTTGGTGAATGATGGCGGTAACCGATGTGGGCCGCTTTCCTTTCAAAAGCCAGGTCATCAGGTTTGCCCCGTAGCATCCAAAGTCCACTAATGCCCCGGCTCCGTTTTTTGCCGGATCGGTCAGAATGGCAAAAAACTCGTTACTAACCCCGATTTCTTTTGGTCCTTCGTGGCCATCATTAACCATTACTTTTCGGATATCGCCGAGTTTACCCTGCTCAACCAGCGTATTGACGTATTGGTTACTGGCGTACCAGGAGGTTTCGAAGTTGGTTAAAATCTGAATGCCGTATCGCTGCGCCAGTGTTTGCATTTCCTTCGCGTCGGTGAGGGTTGTAGCTAAGGGTTTTTCTACCATCACGTGGATCTTCTTGGGTGCACAGGCTCTCACAATTGAGATATGCTCGCTGATCGCACCAAAAGCCGAAACCGCGTCGGGTTTGACCTGAACCAGCATGTTGTCCAGATCGGTGAAAAACAAGCCTTTGTCGAGTTTATACCGATCGATAAAACGGGCAACTAATTCCGGATTGGTTTCGTAGATCCCCACCAGTTGGACATCTTTTTTATCGGGACGATTAAAAATCCAGCTAACATGACCGTGGCTCAGTCCGGCCAGGGCCACCCGAACGGGCTTTTGGGCAACAGCCTGTAGGCCAATCAAACTAAGCACCACTAATAATATGGTTTTCACATAGCAAGGGTTAAAGGGATTTGGGAATGATCCTATTGGAAAAACAGGGTGGGTGACTCAGGCGGGTTGGAGGGTAGGCATGTGTCGTCTTGAGGTAGTCGGGAAATTAGCGTAGGACAACGCTGCTGAAAATGTAGTAATTTAAATTCATAAGAGCCGCCCGGGGATGTAGTTGGGTTGGGAACAGTAAAAGCAATGCAGCTCAAGTATATACTCGTGACCTGATTGCCAGAAGGACCCCGTTGTCAAGCATGAGGACACAGTGAATAGTTCACAATCAACAAAGTGACAAGCCGACCTAGATTATACGATTCATCACCCACCTCGACAAACTTAGGGCCGAAAGACCAGCTATGGGGCCGGATTGGCACTGATTATCATCAAAGCGGTAGACCTGAATTTCTTTCAGATCGTTCTTAACAATTAAGGCGTGGGGTCGGCTAACAGTGGTTTGTCCTGACCGCATACGTTACAACAAGTAGCACCAACAATCGATTAGGTGGGAGTAATACGCCTGCATTATGGAGTGCAGGACGACCGATGGTACTGGTAATCGATAACCTGCAGCAGGCTTCAGGGAGCCAACCCCGCTGGTTTGCCGGTTTAGTCAGGCAGACGCCACACGACAGCATACAAAAAAGCAAACCAACAGGGTTGGTTTGCTTTTTGACCTTTCGTACTAAACTTTCTGGAAGTGATGGCTAATGACCGTCCGAAAGGGTACGAACTGCTTGGGCTGTGTTAGTGGGGGCGTTCTTAAGATAGCCCGCCATCTTAAAATCCTAATCCAATGGCTAAGCCACGAATCTGTGGATTACCCGGCAGCGAAGCCCCGCCCGTCACGGTTCCGTTCTCCAGGTTCACCGTATACACCCGCGTCGTACCACCCGATCGAAGTAAGCCGTAGCCCGTGTTGCTGGCTCCGCCGATGTCAAAACCATTACCTCCTTCGATATCGATACCCAGCGGACCGTCCAGTGTCAGCACACCGCTGTTGGGTGGGTTCTGGGTAAACAACATGGCACTGCTGCGCGTGTTGATAACGTACAGTTCGGTGGTCGTTGTACCGGGGAAGTTATTCCGGTAGGCAGCCGCCGTTACATTAACCGGGCTGGGATTCAGGTTGCCATCGACAGCGGCTACTGTCCCATCGTTGGGATTAAGGCGCAGATTCTGACCCATGTTGGTGACAACCCGAATGCGGTCGACTACCGGGTTAAAATCCATCCCGATTTCGCGGCCCAGCAGGGCTGGCGAGAATGGTCCTGAACCGACGGGCGACGCCATCCCGTTTGAGGTGTTGATCGTGTAGATCCGGCTGGTGCTGCCGATGGCATATAACTGGCCATTGACCAGACGGAAATCCACACCCACCAAAAATTCACCCCTCTGCAAGCCCTTAATTGTTTTCACGAACGGAGCCGGATTGAACAGGTTGAAGATCATCAGGTTGTTATTACCGTTGACCGCGCAGACGACTGGCTCCGTTGGAACGGCCACGCCAACGATGCTGGCCGGGCCGGGCAAATCGCCAAGCCGCTCGGCCCGGCCCGTTGCCAGGTTGATCTGGTAGAAACCCTGCGTAACGTTACTGATCAACACGGCAACGGCGTCGCCGTTCGGGGCGATGTCGAAACTACCCACCCCGGCAATGTCGATGCCCAGCGAGCCCACTTCCACCAGCGTTCCGTTATTCGGCGGATTTTGAATGTATGACATTGACCCGGTACCCCGTTGATGGCTCTGTCCGTGGCTACGACCGTACCCGTTTCGGGGTTCAACCGGAGATTCAGTCCCATACTCGTTACCAGCCGAACCCGGTCGACAGTAGGGTTGAAATCGAAGGTAACCACATTGCCGCTGATGGCTGGCGAGAACGGCCCCGTGCCCAGCATCTGCGCCCGGCCGCTGGTGAGGTTGATGGCATACAACCGGCTGCCGTTGCTTACGGCGTATAGCTGGCCCGTTGCGGGCGAAAGTCGATGGCTAACAAACGCTCGCCTGATTGCAGGTCCGTAACAGCCACCGTGCCCTGGGTCATCGCCGGGTTCTGGGAGTTGAGCCGCAGCAACTGGTTGTTATCGGTCAACATGTAAAACGTGAGGGTAGCCTACAGGCGTCCATTGGGGGACGAGATGCCGTCTTTGGGACTAAATGAGTCCTGCACGTCCCGGCAGGCATTCAGCGTCAGCAACGATCCAATCGTGAGCAGACTCGCTACAATACGGAGTGGTTTTTGGTAGAACATAATCATGCGATGTTGAAAAAATTTTGAAATGATATACTCTCGGTAGTAATACGTGTGAGATAGGTAATTTTTTTTCAGTATGGTGTAAAAGGCTGGAACCAATAAATGGACCGACCTTCGACTAACACAGAGTAAGCATCAAAGCCCACTCAGTACCGTAGCAATTATCCTGGCAACAAACACCTGTACATGGGCCGTTGGCAGAGCTGTCAGGCTACCTGCCCAAGTGGACGGTGACCCTTCGTTTTGGCAGGTGTAGTCTTATGCCTTTGGTCTTGGTCTACCAAGACTGGCCACGACTGGCCCGGAACAATAGCGATAGCGGTGTATTGGGGAGCGTACTGAGCCAGTACCCGACTATAACCTGAATACAGTTCAACGGAGAACAAGGTAGTTTTTCCGCCTACCTGGAAAAGTCCCAGTCCACTGCGGCCATTAGGCGCATCAAAACCGCCCTCGCCCGAAATATCGAGCTGCAACGAACCGAGTTCGACCAGCGAACCTGCATTGGGGGGATCCTGACGATAGAGTTTGTCCGTCGCCGGATCGATATCGTACAGATTCGTGCTGGTCGCACCGGCTACGCTGTTGGAGTAGGCCACGGCCGCAATTCTGGCACCGGGTGCTCCATTGATGTTTCCGTCAACGCCCGCTATTGCGCCAGTATTGGGATTTACGCGCAGGTTCTGGCCATTGTCAGCAACAATCCGAATGCGGTCAACGACAGGATTGAAATCGAATCCTACGTTCGTGCTGGCCACGGCGGGCGGAAACGGAACGCCAACCTTAGTGGCCACCCCCGTTTCCGGATCAATCACGTAAATCTGACTGGCATTAATCACGCCGTATAATTTCCCGTTGGCCGGGCGAAAATCAACTCCTAAAATCCGCTCTCCCTGGGTTCCCGTCAGGGTGACTGACTTGATCACGGCCCCGCCATTGCTACTTAATTTGTCGAGCCGACACCGGCTAAGGCGAGAAATGTACTCCCACCGTAGCCGCCCTAGCGGGCCCTTATTTCCATTCCCCATTCATGTTTTGGCTAGACCCGGCCGCAATCGGACCTTTAAATGAACCAAAGTTAAATATATTTCGAATTTGGGCACATATAGCGTTCTTAATAAACGTATGCTACTGATGTTAGTTGACAAATAAATCAGTGTCTTGCCTGGGGAAAAGTCGGACCTTTAAATGAAGGATTTACAACCTAACAAGCAGAAAGCAAGTGTTAAAACCGTTTGAGTTTTTCAGGTTGGACGTCGCCATTTACTTATAAACAGCGAACATCTATTGTTAACTGATCCGTTTGCAGGAGTGGAAAATCAGCTAACAGGACATATGGTGTTGTGTCGATGGCGTGTGGCTTTAACCAGCGATATAGCCCATCCTGCGAGTGTGTAGCCACCAGCAGGTAGTCGATTCCCTGTTGAGCCAGATCGTCCAGTATGACATTTAACTTAGTTGCATGCTGAGGCTGAAAACCCATTAATAACCGCATTCGAAGTGTCTCTCCCTGGTTGGGTATGGGTACTTTTCGACCGCTTATTCCTTCGGTGAGTCGCTTGATGAGCCGCAGCCAGCCCGCCAGGTGAACAACCCGTAGCTGATAGATCTGATCAAGGTGCCATACCCCCAGGGAACCGTCATACTGGGTGTAAAAACTCTGAAGCTCCTCCCGGCGTGTTAATAAATCGGTCGAGAAAAGTGGTTGTTTCGCTAATCGGTCGTCCGCAGGAAGGGCAATCTGCTGCCGTGTGGGGATTGTCAGATACGTAAATTTGTAGGTGAATTTTCCGCCGTGTTTTCGCCCCAGCCATAACATCGTCAGGTTATTGGCTTTCACGGTTATAATCGAACGAATAAGGCCGTTGGGCTGGCTAAATTCCGTAACTAATCGTTTAGCGATGGTTGTCTGCGCCTTCCGATTGCGGAAGGCTGGGTGGGTTCGGGCATCATAGAGAAAATTTACGTTCTCCTCCTTCCCATTCAGGATGAACATCGATTTGGCACGGGCTGAGACACTGACCAATTCTCCATCGAGCCAATAGGTGAGCATTCCATAGCGGTCAAATACAACCGACCGGGTAATAAAGTGTTCCCGATCCATGACTAACTGAACCACCTTTCCCTGTGGGCACTGCTGCTCCAACGCCAGCAAAGCTGATTCATACGCTGTATCGTATGGGTGTATTTGTTCATTCATAACGAAAAGTGATAAGCTTGGTACATTCGGGTTCGTTCCTGATTCGATACGTCCTCTACAGTAGCCAACCGATTAAACTGTTCGGTTTCATCCGGCGTAAAGTCATGCCGAAGAAAACTCCGCACAATGCCCTGCACATTGGCATTTCTGTATTGGTCTTTTACGTCCCTTAATACGTTTAATAGTTGCTCTGCCGGTACAAAACTGAGCAGATCGGAGAGGGACAGAAATACGCTTTCGGCAACTGAAGGGTACTTTTGCAAGTACTGACAAATATCTTCATTAGCAAATTGAATGGTCAGGTCATTCTGCCGTAACCGGTACTGAATGCGCTCGAGAATCAGCGGTTGCAGCGATGGAGGCAATTGCTCGTTAAGCATGCTTTGAAGTTGCCCTCTGAAAATCAAGTGAAACATAAACGACTCCGCGCAGGCATTTTGCGTCAGAGTCTGTCGTAACGCTTTTGCAATCAACGGACTGTTGCAGTCGGACGCTGTAAATGCCTTATCTAAATTCCCCGTTAGCTGGTAAACCCAGGTCTGCGAAAAAAGCCGCATTAATCCATTCCAGCGTCGATGCGGAAAGTGGGCAATTTCCGTAACGGGTTTCGTAAAGCACGCGTCAAAATGCGGGCCCAGCAGGAAGCGGACCAGCGGACGAAGCCGAGCCAGATACGTTTCAAAGTGGCCGACGTTTACAACACCTCGTTCGATAAGGACCCGACGCTCAGACCAGTACTGCCGGGTTTCATCTGTAAGATGGGGCTCTATTCGAGGTAATTGATCCCGACGATGAGCCGGGCGCAGGGCGGTATGACCAATAAATGCCAGATAATCTGGAATAGATAATGTTTTCAAGGCCCCTAATTTCAGGGCGAACAGGTGTTGGGCCTCTATATTTGTATCGACGGCGACAACCTGCCGAAGCGACGGCGCATCGAGTAAGGCCAGCAGCCGTTCCCCGCTTCCCGTAATACTCACCAGGGTATCCGGTTGCTGCCGCAACAAGGCATTCCGCTCAACGGTGTTGTCTTCGTTTACGTGTGAGTAAAACAGCATTAGATCTGGTGGTTTACAGGGCGGGTAGCTAACACAAGTTCGAACAGACTGTAAAAAAGTACACACCACACTGCGCTTTCCGGACGGAAGGCTACGATAACAGCCAGGTGCCAGCCAATGAAACTACGTACCGTGTTGATGACGGGGAGCGTCGAGTTTTCCTCCGTTTTGCGGGCTGTCAGGTGTGCGTACCCCTGTCCCCAGATGGCACTTATGGTAGCACCTAGCCAGAATAAGCCAGCTAATGAAACAGGATGTTGGAGTAAGGTTAGGCTGATGAGGCTGCTTAGCATTGCCAATCCATCGCCAACCCAAATCGTCGCGTTCCAGCCGAACAAAACCGGAAATGTTCGATATCCTGTCTGCCGATCCGCTGTAATGTCTTTCAGATAACCAATGAGTACAAAGTTGGTGTAGGCGCAAAAAGACAGGAGTGCAATCAGGCCGATGTTGCTCCGTAGTATATTCAAAGACAGCGATCCATTAGTGAGACAGAGATAGCCCATAAGGGGCAGCAAGGCCACAATCCACGCATTATAGAACGGACCGCCAAACCAGTAGTGCCGTTTGATATAGGAGTAAGTCGCCAGCCCCGCAATGCTCAGGCTGCACAGCCAGATATTAGTAATGTTGGCCATAATCAGGATGGTGCCGTTCATCAGCAAGCCAGTGATACTCACAAGCCGGACGGCCTTCGCCGAAATGATCCGTTGCGACAAGGGGCGGTAGGGAGCGGATAATTCATCTGTATCAACCTGAAACGTGTCGGTTAAAGCCTGCCCAAATCCGTAACTGGTCAAAAAGGCGAAAAAAGTGGTCCAGCATAGCTCGCGGGGTTCCGGATAGTCAGCCGCCAGTGATAAGCCCGTCCAGCCCGCAACACCCGACACGAAGAACAGATAGGGCCGCATATGAACGAGGTAAAACCGCCAGAAGGCCAATGAAGTTACGGGATAGATCATTTCAGCAACTGGATAGCGTGAGGCAGCAGGTCAATGGTGAGTTGGTGAGTAAGAACGATCTCCCCATCCATTTCTAAAGGCAGTTCCTTATCAGCCTGTACGTGGATAGTCCGTACAAAAGCCGACACGCGTTTGGGCTGACCCGCAAAGCGTCCGTGTTGCAAATCCATCATCAGGCGCAGCGTTTCCGGTAGCGTCAGATCGTGACAATAGTTAAGACCAAACTGGCCGTCGTCAGGAAGTATTGGCTGATTGTACCAAAAGCTGCCCGATACGTGCGGGTTTTTCAGCAGATTTAAATTGGTCAATTGAAGGGCCTCCGCCGGGTCGTCGTTTATACCCAGATATACAGGTTGATCCCGATACAACAGAATTGTTTTCATGGCCGTGTAATTGATCGTTAGCGAAATAAAGCGATTTTTCATCTTTCTGATCAACCAGTCGCCCTCATTGAACAGGTGGTTGGCCTGAGCGGTGATGCCTAAACTGGCGTTGATCAGAAAATAGCGGGTTTCAACCCGTCCATCCAAACGTTCATAGCGTACCCGCCCCACATCGGCCCGGATCGTATTTGTGGCGTCCAGTCGAATGGGAATGCCCTGAATGGTTTGCTGGATGGGTTTATGGAAGTCATTGCTGGACCCTAAGCCAATTCCACCCAGAAAAATATTGGTCTGTGCTTCACCGCGTACCCGCATCAGGCTATTCAATAAATAATGCATGCTGCCGTCGCCCCCTGCGGAAAGTAACGTGTGGGGTTCATTGGTGGTTAATCGGGCGCTGAGCAGAGCGTCCAGATCGAATCCAGGCCGGAAGGAAATTACGTCTGTTTCAGCTGGTAACCGGGCAAGCACGTGGCTGGCTATAGACGTCCATTTTCGGGCTGCTGACCCATTATTAGCCGCTTCGTTGATCAGCAGGAGGGTGTGCATTGCCAATTGCTTTAACGATGTGGATAGTTAATTGGATATGTTCATAAACTCGAACTTACGCCCCAGATATCGGGGATTCTGTATTTTCTCCCGCATACTGAGAAGCGACTGATAGGGACCCACAGCCGCTGTCAGGTTAATGAGCCAGGTGGGTAAGTTTCCGCCGGGATCAGCCTGAAATGTGTAGTCGATCCGCATTCGATTGTCCGGCAGGGGGCGCACCTTCCAGACCGCCTGCCAGAACGGAACACGAACAATACCGGCCTGGGGGGGCACCATGTCCGCTACGGCATTCGTGTTTATTTGTAAGACTTTAGACGCAGGCTCATAGGCAAAGCGAAGCCGGATTGCAAAATCCCGGTTGGCCGCCGGCCAGGGCAGCTCGCTCTCGGCGTAGTAATAAAGCTCGGTTTCGCTGACGCGTCGGAGCAAGCGAGCCGTTTTGTTCTTGTAAATTACCTGATGATACTGATCAACATCCGAGAAAAAGGCGACCAGTTGGGCTGGATAACCTGTCATTTCGCAATGGACCTTGATTTCCTTTAAGCGGCTGCTGGTCAGGTGACGAGAATAGACCTGAATGCCATCTTTGTCTTTTTCCAGATGCCACTCTTCCGGCGGCTGTGCTTCGGTAACGAATGCATAACCGAGGCTGAGTAAAACTAGCCCAATCATCCCAAACGGTTTGAGTCGACCCATGATGTGGAGGTTGATAGAAGGTTAGCGTACAGTTGAACGATCGTTCGGTTTATAGCGGGTTTGGAACAGAATATCCCACAAAGGCGATGAAACCCCAAAGTTTTTCGTGTCGTTTTGATGGTGATGCAGGTGGTGATTTTTCCATAGTTGTCGCAGGAAATTGGTTGGTGGCCGATACGCATGAACGGCAAAGTGCACGATCAGGTAAGCGGAATAGCCCAGAAGAAAACCGGGCAGAAATGCGACCATTAATAAGCCAAACAGTCCGTAAAACACCGCACTGGTCAGGAGAAAGACCAACAGGGCAATGACTGGCTTCATCATAATTTGGGTCATTTGCCGGGGATTTGCATGGTGATTTCCGTGGACGGCTTCCTGCAGTCGGGCCCGAAAAGGAGACGACGGCTGTAAATGAAAAAAATACCGATGGGCCAGGTATTCAACCAGTGTGAACAGCACAAATCCACCAGTAAACCAGCCGACAACCGTTTGTACAGCCAGTTGATAAAACGCAATGCACAAACAGACAATCGCATAGATGCCGAATAAAGCAACCGATTGATATAAGGGCCGGGCATTCATAACTCAAAAAGGTGGCTGAGGGTGGTAAGCGCTTTCAGATATTGATCGGGTTGTCTCGACTGGTTTAATCGTTGCGTAGCGTTCTCATAGTCGAACAGTCGATTATTAATCCAGAGGCCGGGTGAATCGGTTACTTCGCCAATACAAACGGCATCGGGTGGTCGTTGCTCAGACGGCGCGGTAAACAACAGCCCATAATCGCCCACCTGCCCCAGTGAAAATACGGATGGAAGCAGGTTGGTCTGGCTGCTAATCGTCTGAATAACGGGCGTATAGGGAATACTATCTGCCTTCAGACGAAAACCAATTTCTGGATTTAGCGTCAGCAGCAGCGCTAAACCAGCCAGTAAGCCGTCGCTGGTATCCAGACAAGCCGACCCACATTGAGCGATCCACTGGCCCAACTCGAAGGGGGCCAATGGTCGAAATGCGGCCTCGAACGATTCGGCCAGTGGATGGTTGAACCGGTTGAGAAAAGCGAGTAGATTACCCCGCCCCACATCTGGCGTAATGTAGAGCAGATCGCCGTTCCGACAGCCCGCCCGACGGCTAAAACGCCCATCCTGCACCGTACCCATGGCTGTTGCCGATACGCTGAGTTGCTCATTCTGGTTGGTATCACCGCCCAGGACATATGTTCGATGGGCTTCCGCGCAGGCTTCAACACCCTGAACCAGTTGCTCTATATCGTTTGTCGACATCTGGTCGGGAAACTGATAACTCATTAGCAAGCCAACCGGGCTGGCACCCACAGCGGCCAGATCACTCAGGGCCGCTAGCACCGCAAACCAGCCCATCGTAAAGGGCTGGCGTAGTAAACCCAATTGAATTTCTTCCGCTACAGTGTCTGTGGTTAAGGCCAGGCAAGTCGATGAGCCGATAGCACCTGGTAGCCGAATGATCTCGGCGTCGGTCTCGTTTATGGCATTCAGCTGGTCTGGCGACCGTCGGTGCAGTCGGGTATACAGACGAAGCAACGTTTGTTCCGAGTATCCAGTCGGTTGCATAAAATGGGAATTTAGAGCGCGAGTACGTCCACCAGAACCTGAACCAATTGATCTAAATCGGCTGTCGTGTGGGTAGCCATCACCGATATACGAAGTCGTTCCTGATCGTAGGCAACGGCCGGATACTCAATCGCGTTCAGAAAAATACCTCGTTGATGAATCGCCAGCGCCAGTTCGCGGGCGCGTCCCTGACCAGGCAGACGAACCGGCACAATACCCGACTGACTTGCTACCTGAATACCGAACATACTTAGTCGATTAATAAGGTAGGCCACGTTAGTATGCAGACGGTTCCGGCGTTCGGGTTCGTTCCGGATGACCTCCAATCCTCCCAATACCGTAGCAATTAATAGCGGTGGTAGCGAGGCCGAGAACATATATTGCGGACTCATAAAGCGCAGGTAACTGATTACATCCCCGGGGCCACTGATGAACCCTCCCGTTGCGGCCAGACTCTTGCTAAATGTACCCACGTGCAGGTACACGCCCTCGATACCGAAATGAGCCACCGTCCCCGACCCATTTGCGCCCAGAACGCCCGTACCATGCGCATCGTCTACAACCAGACGGCTGGTATATGTGTGCGCCAGGCTGGCCAGTTCGGGTAAGGGAGCCAGGTCACCGTCCATCGAATAAACTCCTTCTACCATAATCCAGGAACTAGTACCCGGTGGGGCGTAGCCTGTCAGTTTCCGTTGCAGGTCGTTCAGGTCGTTGTGCCGAAAGGGAATTTTTCGGCACTTTAGGAGTTGCATTCCCTGATGCAGGGAGGCATGATTGTATTCATCGAAGAAGAAGACATCGTTGGGCTGAACGAGTGCCGTTAGCCAGCCCATCGTCGCATTGAATCCGCAGGGAAATAAAAGGCTGTCTTCGCTGTTTTTGAGCGTGGATAGCGCCGTTTCCAGTTCTGCATGCAGGTCGGTGTAGCCGTTCAGCAGGGGAGGACCGCCTAATCCCGTCCCAAACCGCTCTATCGCCGACAGCACCCGTTCCCGAACGTGTGGATGCGTTGCCAGCCCTAGGTAATTGTTTGACCCAAACATGAGCATGGGCCCTCTGGTGCCCGTCAGAGGATCATTTACGATCACTTCCCGGTCGGGTGCGGAACAAATCTGTCGCCGGTACAACAGATGTCCTCTCGAATCAAGATCGCTCAAAAACTGCTGGAAGGCCAGCACGCGCTCGTCCAGCGTAGCCTGTCCTGATGTGGGCAGAAAATCCCGCAGGTTCAGGTTCTCGGCATGTGTATTGACCATGGAAATATTCATCGGCTTACTGAGAATAGTGTGGATAAGTTAGTGTAAACTCCTTGCAGTCTCAAATTACTAAGTCAAACAGTTGTTTAGCCAAATGACTTAGCTGCGTTTGCGGTTATTCAGTCGCAAGCCAATACCGGCGCTTAACGTCACTCGACTAAAATGGAGACTATAAGGAATTACCCGGCCCATGCCGGCAAAGGGTAAACGCAGTTCATTGCTGAGCTCGCCAAAAGCGCCATCATAGCGCCCTGCCAGTTCGATAAAAACTGTAGACTTGGCCGGGAACCGCACCGCTCCTTCGATTACCAGACCAGGAACCACACCGGTCTTTTTGACGAGCTTGGCAGGTGTACCAAAAAGACCCGGAAAGGGGTCGGTTCCGGCTTCGGTCTGAATCCATTGAACAGACGGTCCCAGACTGATCCGGGTGGTACGTTGGCGTGAATAGTAGCTATAAAGAGGAGAAAAGGAGATGGCCTGCCAGCGCATGATTGCATCCTGGTTTCCTTCAACGGTACCTTGCGCACTGCTCACCTGAACGCCTATACTGGAGCGGGTTAGAAAACGTTCGAGAGATAGCGCCAAAGTGGGCAGCGACTTCGTGTTTGGATAAGTCATGCCGGAAAAGCTTGCCGAGCCGCCCAGGGCGTTCGTCTCCATAAACGTTCGAATTGCCGTACTGGGGCTGCTTATGGGAGCGCCTAGCTGAAGCGTAAGCGCCCAGGATGCGGGGGAGGGTGGCGGAGATTGACCCTTAGCGGGACTGGTTATAAGCAAAAGCCAAACCAGCAGGGAACTATAAGATGGAGTAATGAAATACATACAGATAGTTTGATTTTAAAATGGGTATCTGACTTTAGTTGGTAAAGAATTCCGTCATTACTAGCCAATAGGTTGACAGATGAATCCAGGATGTTCAGGGGGTATATAAGTCAGCCCGCTGTAGTTGTTCGACAATCGTGAACTTCCGGAATCGACTTTTGGCTCCATCGGCTATTGATTGTTTTTTGGCAGTAATACGATTCGTCATGTTCGCACCAATGAGCAAACCGGGTATTGATAAGAGTAGACCATATTCGATGGCTTTAGCGGTTGGCGTAATGAAGAATAGTTTCTCTATTTCAGTACTTCCCTCAATAAACCCAATAGCGACGCCTAACCCTGCCCCAATTAAAAATCCTTTCCCGCCTTGGCCCCGGCGATTGATCACGACCCGGCTGATGTCAGCATACCGATAAGCTCGTAACGGCAAAAAGGACAGGAGTGAATCCGTTGGCGGCAGCGTTCCGTCGTGCTGACTCATCAGCGTTTTCAAGCGTGGTTTTAGATGTCTGACGGGCGCTAACAGAATCGTTGAATCGGTCAGATCAAATAGGACTCCCGTTTTGGGTTTCCTGTCCGGTACGAACCGTATCACCGCCACATAGCATCGAAGAATGATCCCGGATGGTGGTGTCTGGCCCGGCACCACATAGCTAAGGGCCAGCAGTCCGGCAATGACAATAAGGCGTAGTTTTAGTCGCATAAATTGGTGTGGATAGACAGTTCGTAATCTAGCAATGAATAAACAGGGTACAGCTACAGTCTCAAAAACTAAAGCCGCCCAGTATATTGAGGTGACTTAAGAAATAAAGTGTTGCCCCAGTCGCAGCCGCCAGAATGACACCAACGACGGCTAGCGTTCCACCTGGCGCAGGACGTTTCTCAATACTATAGAAAGCAGTTGGCTGTCCTTGCTACAGCGGCCCACACCTTTTGGACAGGTCGCTGGCTCGTACCAGATCAATCTTAGCCACCTAAAATGAATTGTCTATCAGGTGCAAATCGGTCAGGTTTTTTTCGAACGAGTAGGTTAATTGGTGTTTTATCCGTGGCGGAGAATTCGGTTTTGACTAAGCGACCCCCTTCACGTTAGCATTAAGGTGCTGGATAACAAACCGAATCGGAAAGTCGGCAATAGCCACGAAGGTCTGCGCCGGAATTTCTGCGAACCGATTTTCCCGTGCTGTTAGCTGGTAGGGGACAATCCTATTGTTCAGGTAAACGTATTGAAGAGTATCGGGAAGGTTTTTTCGGGAATGGGGAGGAAGCTGACTGTAGCCCGTCTTCGTCCTATTACGCGCTAGGAAACTCTTCGTCCAGTCGATGTAAAGCGGTTGCTCTGTTTTATTAAACAGCAGGTACCGCATCCGGCCGTCTTCTGCCCACAGATTATAAATAACTTTTAGGTGTTCATTCTCATACATGAAGTCCTTGCCAATGGGCTTCACCTGCTCCGATTGTAGGGTGGCCACATGGTAGATCGAATGGGTGCAGCTGATCAGTAGCAAAAAGGGTAGACAAAAGAAAAGGTGTTTCATGGTATTGGATTAGGATATACTGCTTGTTGATGCCCGGAAAGCGGACTAGGTCGTTCATCAAATTCAGAGTTAACAGTTCAACCTGATCGCTGTAAATACTTCATGAATTACGTTCCGATTAGCCCTTTCTACCAGCTCCATCTTACTAATGGTATTGTCTGGTTGTTGAAAGGAAGCAGGTTACGGCTTGCATTGGTACTGGTTT
>JACMPG010000062.1 GCA_014377625.1 Spirosoma sp. | reverse complement strand
TGTGGAGAGACGGGTTTGCCTGACAGAAGTCGTAAAACTCATCGTCGGTCAGACGGTCGCCCCGGTGGGCAATGGGGTTGAATTCAAAAACCATAACAAAAGCAGCTATCGGGTTCGATACAGACAAATATAACGAAAAAAGCGCGGCCCCATCTGTACGGGAGCCGCGCCTGTTTGAACCAGATGAATTTACACCGTTAACGTACCTTCAATGGAATCATCGAGGGTTTTGCCGATAGCGGCACCAATGGCTGTCTTCACAAACGCGATGGCATTGCCATGCTTGTTGTCCCAATAGTAGCCATCCTGCGCTTTTATGATGATGACCGTAATGCGCGGGTCGTCGATGCCTTCGGTAAACCACGCTTTCAATATGGGTTCCCAGAGTTCCTTGATAAGTTCTTTATCGGTCGAGATGGTTGCGGTACCATATATGCTCAGGAAGTCGGAGTAGTTAGAACCCTGAAAGAGTAACTGAACGCGGTTATCGGCCTGTATTTCGGCGTTTTTGTGGCTGTCGTTAGCACTCAGAAACCAGAAGTTGCCCTTATTGTCAACTTTCTGTACCGACATAGGCCGGGTTTTCATCGGCTCGCCGGTGGTAAGTTTGGTACAGAAGAAACAGGTGCTGCTTTTATCGACTAATTCCTTGATTTTTCGGCCTGCCTCTGCGCCGATGAGGTTTTCTTGATTGTCTTCGGGTTGCTGCTTATTGATACTGTCCATGCTATTGCTCTGTTTGTATGTTGAGTATGAAAGACTAACCAGAAAACGAATCAATCGTCTTTTACGAGACTAATTTTCAGCCCATACGCCCTGCCCGACGATTATCTATTTTTGGTTCATTTTTGCTTTTGTAAGGATGGTGTCGAAGCGGGTGAAATGCGGTGGTGCGTAGCCTGTTCGTAGGTGTTCCAACCTGACCGCTATCAATAATTTGTTCGACAGCACAGGTAGTTTTTGAATGAGGGGGTGCTTAACAGGCCAAACTACCATCACTAAACATCCGTGAAAACCAACCCTATTTACTACCTCATCATACTGCTGTTTGCTATTGGAGCAGCCGTTCAGTCTATAGCACAAACACCCGGCGGTGCCTTTATTGACGGCGACCCACTGCCCAACGCGCCCGATCTGGCGACTCGCGGTACGTTCGGCGTTGGGGTACGAACTATGATGCTGATCCACAAGGATCAGGTCGATGTGCTGCATGGGAAAGACGGTAAACACCCGCTCTACGACCGCCCGCTGACGCTCGAAATCTGGTATCCGGCCCGGATTGCCGCCAATAAACCCGCTATGGTAACGTACGAATCGGTATTTGGCCGCGCTAATGACCCCAAACGCCCCCTTGTGCCATTCACGTTTACAGGTCGGGCCAGCCGGGATGCCGAGCCAGACGGTAGCGGAGGAGCGTATCCGCTGGTGATTGTTTCGCATGGCTATCCGGGATCGCGGCTTTTGCTCACCTACCTGACCGAAAATCTGGCCTCGAAAGGCTACGTGGTGGTTGCTATTGGCCATACCGAATCGACTTACAGCGATTTGGCCCCATTTTCCAGCACTCTCCTGAACCGGCCCCTCGATGACCTGTTTGTACTCAACGAAATGGCCCGGCTGAGTGCCAAAACCGGCAATACTTTTCTGGCAGGGTTACTCAATGCCGACAATACGGCCCTGATTGGGTATTCGATGGGTGGTTACGGGGCACTTAACACCGTAGGGGCGGGGTTCAGTCCGCAGGCTATGAAATCCTTTGGGCAGGCAACGGGAGGTAGTATGGCCCTTGAACCCCGTACAATGGCTTCGCCCGCTTACAAAGCCTCACTCGATCCCCGAATCAAAGCAATGGTTGCCTTTGCGCCCTGGGGTATGGAACGGGGTATGTGGGATTCTACCGGGCTGGCGGGCCTTACCTTACCAGCGCTCTTTGTGGCAGGTAGTAAAGATGATGTATCAGGGTATGAAAAAGGGATAAAAGCCATATATGACGGGGCCGTTAACGCCGACCGCTACCTGCTGACTTACGTTAACGCCCGGCATAATGTGGCTCCCAATCCGCCCCCAATGGCATCGCTCATGCCCGGCGTATCTGTTGACGACTATAATCATTACGCTGAGCCAGTCTGGAATGAACATCGAATCAATAACATCAACCAGCACTTTGTAACGGCATTTCTGGGCATTCACCTCAAGAAACTCGATTATTACAAGTATCTGGACCTACCCGCTCCACCCGCGGAGGGAGCCTGGACCGGGTTCAAACCACGCACGACTATTGGTCTTGAAATGCGCCACGCAAAACCGTAATGCTGTAATCAGAGAAGTAACCGTGGCTGAAAAATCAGTGCGATTTCCTGCCCCCGTTGCCAGGCTGTAAAAAAACTCGTTTGAGTTTCGGTTGTACGTCCCGGGCCACTGTCTTTCTGGTTGTTGGAACGTATGCTTTCACGCCTTTGGCGGCAAGGGTTGTGGGTTCAAGGCAACATCATCAATGCCGTTGCCAACGCGGGATTTGCGCCAGGGCTGCGCTTTCAAATACGTCAGACTGCGCCAGAGCCACTCCATCGGACCAAACTGATACCGCGCCAGCCACCAGTTGGATACGGGGATCTGCAGCGCGAAAAACGCCAGCCCCAGCCCAACCGACGCGGCTATGCCCAGATGCCCCAACTGCCCCAGGCCGTAGCCCAGAAACACCAGTACGCCAAACGCAGAATCGGAGAGATAAGTAGTCAGGCCCATGCGCCCCACTGCCACCAGCGACCGCAGAAAAGCAGCACGCGTTTGCCAGAACAGCAGCGTAACGCCCGCCACATAAAACGCCGACAGCGTGGCCTGATGCACATCGAAAGCGGTATCGGCAACCGCACCTGCCCAGCCCGCCAACGGCGGGCCGAACAACACGCCACCCGTGAGCCGGAACCAGATGCCGGTAGAAACAGCCGCCAGCACACCCGCCCAGAGCAGCAGCTTTCGAAAAAACTGCCGGTGGGCAGACGTATCGACAAACAACCGCTTGCGGCCCACCCACAAGCCAAGCAGAAACAGCCCCAGTGTGATGAACAGCCGCCCCGTGAAAAGCTGAAAGAACAGCGTACCCACTAGCCCGCCCGACGCATTCATCTGAACAACTTCGGCCAGCGTACCGCTTTGTTTGATATGAAACTCGGCTTCGGCCCGCTGCATAAATGCGGCTCCCTGCGCTTTGCCCGCTTCGACCTGTGCCGCCGTGGGCGGGGGGACGAATTGCGACTGTACCCGGCTCACAATAAGCGGGGCGTTGAACACCAGCAATAGACCCAGTACGAGCAAGATACGGTTATTCAGTTTCCGCAACAAGACCAGAAATACGCCCAGAACAGCGTAAATACGGAGAATATCGCCCGAATAAAACAGGCTGTGCGTAAAGCCAATGGCAAACAGAATCATAAGCCGCCAGAGTGTTCGGCCCACAAAGGGTCGGTTGGCCGTTGCCGCACTGTCCATCTGAATAGCGAAACTTAACCCGAACAGGAACGAGAAAATGGTGAAAAACTTCCCGAATGTCAGGTACGTAGCCCAATCGTTAACCCATTGGTCGAGCGTTGAAAAAATAGGGTGATAGCCGGGTGGCGACATACCGGCGAGGTACTGCCCGGAACAGTGCGCCACAATGATGCCCATGAGCGAAAAGCCCCGCAGCGCATCGATAACGGCAATGCGCTCCGACTCTACGCTGGATAACGGGGTGGTTTGAAAAGGTTTCGATTCTGTAAGCATGGAGTTTGTCAGTTAGTTGTTCAGTTTGCTCGTTTGGTTTCGTCTTCTGATGCGGTGCGCCGTTGGCGGGCGGCTTTTACCTGCTGATTGCCAAACGAATACGTCAGGTTCAGTAGGGCAATGCGCGTATCGAGCCGGAAAAAAGCGGTTTGCTTATTTCCGGGCAGGTCAGACACCGACCGAAAATAGGCCGAATGAAACACGTCCTGCACGCTTAGCTTGACTTTCAGTACCGCCGACACGCTTTTCTGTACGCCTACGTCCACCGACCCCAGCCAGGGCGACTGAAATGCTACGTTGACGGCGGGGGTGCTGAGTCGTCCGTTCAGTTCGCCAGTCCAGCCGTTGCCGAATGTGAAGGCGTTGGTGGCGTTGAGCCGTCCGGCCACATTCTGCACCGTTACGGGCGTGCCTTCGTAGTCGAACTGGTAGCGGTTATACAGGGCCAGCCAGTTGGTTTGCAGTTGCCAGCCCGGCATGACCTGCACCGGCCAGCCCAGCGTAGCGGTATAGCCCTGCGAGTGGCCGATGTTCTGCGTCATAATGTAGGAGATGTTGCCGCCCGTGGCAAAAAGCAGCGCGTTGAACAAATCGGTAATGTAGTTCATACCTGCTGAGACAAACAGGCCGTTTTTCAGGCCATATTTCACCTCCAGCGCGTGGGTGTATTGTGGACGTAGAAACGCGTTTCCCTGCCGGTATGTATAGGGGTCAACGTAACCGCGCGATGGGTTCAGGTCCTGATAATTGGGCCGGTCGATGCGGTAGCTGTACGACCCGGTCAGGGTTTGGCCGCCTGTCAGTGACCGGGTCAGAAACAGGCTCGGAAACAGGTTCAGGTACCGGCGCGTCACGACCTGATTACTGGTCAGGGCCGGGCCGCCGATGCGGTTGCCTTCCGAAAACGTATGCTCGGCCCGCAGACCCGCCTGCACGTCC
This sequence comes from Spirosoma sp., assembly GCA_014377625.1. Classification (GTDB taxonomy): domain Bacteria; phylum Bacteroidota; class Bacteroidia; order Cytophagales; family Spirosomataceae; genus Spirosoma. Next base: position 1,134 of record JACMPG010000062.1, on the reverse strand, counting down.
AGTCCGTGCCAGTTGCCCGAAACGCTCGCATAGCCCGCTGTAACGTGTTCGGTGTATTGGAACCGGGTTGAGAAGTTGGGGTCTCGCACCAGCGCGTCGGGTGGGCCGTTGCTTAGGGTCAGGTCGTTGTCGGTTTTTACGGTGGCGGATTTCAGACCGGTTTCCAGTTTCCAGCCTTTGGTCAGCGGGCGGGTATAATCGGTTTTGGCGGTAAAAATGTCGATGGTTGTGGGCTGGGTCGTTAGTAGGCCGCTGGGTTGGGTCAGGCCATCCGAAATAAGCACCTGCGTGGTGAGCTGGTTAGAAAAGCTGCGGCTGAAATGGCCGAAGTCCACGTCGGCGGTCAGGGTGCCTTTTTCTTGGCTGAAGTTGTGCTGTACATTCAGGTTGCCAATCTGGTTCTGGCTGTTAGTGACGTAGGTTTTGTAGGTGCTGGTTTGTAGATAAACCGGCCCGTTCTGCACCCGCCGGAACGTACCGCCAGCCTCGCCTTCTTCGCGATGGTCGCTCCAGAAACCGGTCCAGACCGCGCCGATGGTCGTGTTTTTGGTGGGCATAAAATCCAGCCCGGCTTTGGCATTCTGGCCGAGGTCGCGCATAGGCAGGTAAGTGAAGTTTTCGCTGAACGTGCGCCGGTTGGGGTCGTTGGGGCTGGGGTTGGCCTGGTCAGTTGTTTTCTGAAAATCCCAGTAATTGCCACCCCGGTTCAGGCTATACGAGCCGAATAGGTTCAGTTTCTGCGTGCGGTGATTGAGTTGTAGACTGCCCCGCTCCCGGTCAAACCGCCCCGAACCACCCGCTACCGACAGCGTGCCGTTAGTACCCAGACTGGCGTTCTTTTTGAGCCGGATGTTAATGATTCCCGAATTGCCAGCCGCGTCATACCGCGAACCCGGGTTGGTGATGAGTTCGATGGTGGCAATGTTATCGCTCGCCATCGACCGCAGCAGGGCAATGGCATCGGCTTGGGAGAGATACGTTTGTCGCCCGTCAATCTGAATAATCACCCCATCTTTGCCGCGTAGCTGGAGCCGGTCGTTCTGGTAATCGACCGTTACACCCGGCGACTTTTCGAGTACCTCCAGAGCGGTACTGCCGCTGCCCACAATACTCCCCGCCACGTTGACCACCATA
>JACMPG010000061.1 GCA_014377625.1 Spirosoma sp. | reverse complement strand
GCTGTTTTACCTTTTTGGATTTTAGCCAGCAGTTCGACTCGTTCTGAATCAGTGAGGGATAAACGGTACTTTATCATAATTGGCAGGGTTTATCCCATGAAGACAAAACACCTGCCATACTACCTTTTAAGCAACACTAGTATCAAACTCATGTTTAACGGAACGACCATTAACCCGAAGGTTATCGAATCGTATGCCAGTGAAGACCCCGGTTTTTTAGAATGCGTCATTGAGGTAAACGGGGACGAGTTGCACCGGAAGGAAGCCAACCACGCCCATTATTTTGAACACCATTTACGGCGTTACATAGTCGGCAAGACAAAGACGTTGCACCGCGTATTTTCCGAGGTACGGCAATTTCGGGCTTTTGATGAGGACCGGGCAGACATATTTATCCCTATCCTTATTGACCGGGTAGAAGAGACGATCTGGCTAAATGAGTGGTACGAACTGATGCCCTGCTATGAACAGGCGAAACAGAAAGTACTGAGCAAGTTCGAATTAAAATCATTTACACCAATTAGTATAATAACTAATTGGCAGTAGGCTTTAGAATAGCCCAAATAAACCATTCCATACACCGATCCGTACACGACAATAAAGACAAAGGCCGCAGCTTACTGATTTACAGTAGGCTGCGGCCTGTTTGATGTGCCGAAGGCGAGACTCGAACTCGCATGTCCGTAAAGACACACGCCCCTGAAACGTGCGTGTCTACCAATTTCACCACTTCGGCAGTTCACTCTATTTCCCCGATTGGGAGTGCAAAGATACGGTACCTCGTCGGCATCGCGCAAGACCCGCGCGAAAAAAATTTCTGACTTACCGACTAAACCGCATCCGTTGTCCCGGCGCATCGTTCAGGAACTGACCGTTTTCATAGACCAGATTGCCCGACACAATGGTGTGGGTAACGGTAGCCCCGAACGTTTGCCCTTCCAACGGCGACCAGCCGCATTGGTAAAGAATATTTTCTTTCGTGACGGTTGTCGGCTGATTGACGTCAACCAGTACGAGGTCGGCCCAGTAGCCCTCGCGGATGTAGCCGCGCCGGTCAATCCGAAAGCAGTCGGCGGGGGCGTGGCACATCTTGCGGACCACCGTTTCGATGTCGAGTTTGCCCTGCCTGACAAATTCCAGCATCATCAGCAGCGGGTGCTGCACCAGTGGTAACCCCGCCGGTGCCTGCCAATAGGGTTGCTGTTTTTCGGCCCAGGTGTGCGGGGCGTGGTCGGTGGCAATGATGTCTAATCGGTCATCCAGAAGAGCGGCAAGCAGAGCTTCTTTGTGGTGCGGGGCTTTGATGGCCGGGTTGCACTTAATCTGATTGCCCATCGTGGCGTAATCCCAGCTGTCGAACCAGAGGTGATGGACGCAAACCTCCGACGTGATGCGCTTTTCGGTCAGCGGAATGCTATTGCTGAACAGCGAAAGTTCATCGGCGGTGGTGATGTGCAGCACGTGCAGTCGGGTGTTGTGCTGTTTGGCCAGTTCAACTGCGAGTGAGGAGGAAATTAAACAGGCTTCTTCGTTCCGAATGAGCGGGTGTAGCGCTGCCGTGGCACTTTCGCCATACTCAGCTTTGTAGCGGGCTACGTTGGCGCGAACGGTGGCTTCGTCTTCGCAGTGGGTGGCAATGAGCATGTTGCTCTCGCGAAATAGTTCGTTCAGCACGTGTTTATCGTCCACGAGCATATCGCCGGTCGAGGCACCCATGAACACCTTGACGCCACAAACGGTCTGCGGGTCCGTTTTCAGGACCTCGGCGATATTATGGTTCGAGACACCCATGAAAAACGAGTAGTTGGCCAGCGACGACCGGGCCGCAATGGTGTACTTGTCGGCCAGTAACTCCTGCGTCAGCGCGTTGGGAATAGTGTTGGGCATTTCCATGAACGACGTAACGCCCCCCGCCACAGCCGCCCGCGCTTCGGAGCGGATATGCGCCTTGTGGGTCAGGCCCGGCTCCCGAAAATGCACCTGATCGTCGATAATGCCCGGTAGTAGGTATTTGCCGTCGGCGTCGATAACCTGCTGTACCGCTTCGGTGGGCATCCCCGGCCCAATGGCGGCAATAAATCCGTCTTCGATTAGCACGTTGACGTCGGTAATCTGCCCTTCGTTCACGAGCCGGGCATTTTTGATGAGAAGTTTAGGCATGGTTTCGATGCGAAAGTAGAGCTGACATTGTTCGGGCAAATTTAGCCAGCTTGGGAAGACTTTCAGATTTCGGCGATGGTGAATCAGCTTTTTCAGATTGTTGGTTCGAGTTTGTCGGCCTACGCCGATATTTGCCGTAATGAAATACACTTTCTCCGGTCATGATTCTTTCCAGTGCCGTTTGCTTTGGCTCAAAAAGGGGTATGACTATCTGGTCGCCGACCGGTCGTTTTCCGCTGATGACGCACCCGTCCGGCTGGGCGTTGGCAACAACATGGTTCGCTCGATTCGGTACTGGCTCCGCGCTTTTGGGTTGACCGATGAACAGGAAGAACTCACCGAACTGGCGCGATTTATCTTTGCCGACCGCAACTCATCCTCCGACCATCCCGCCGAAGAAACCGAAGGATTCGACCCGTTTCTGGAAGACCAGGCGACGCTCTGGCTGTTGCAGTACCAGTTGCTCAAAACGCGCCATGCCTCAATCTACTGGATTGTGTTCAACGAGTTGCGCCGTCGCCGACCGGAGTTCTCCGCCGATGACTTCGTGCACTACGTGACGAAAGTAAAAGCCGAACTCGAAAAGTTTCCGGCCAACCCCAGCACCGTTGCTGCTGACTTCAGTGTATTCACCAAGCTGTACCTGCAAAGCGGGCGGCAGAGTAAGGACCGCGAAGAGGGCTTTGCTGGCATCCTGACGGAACTGGACCTACTTAAGCCAATGGAGCGTAAGTCCGACGATGGCAAGACGGTTTCGATGGTCTATACCATTCCCCTAACCGACCGTGCCGACCTGCCCGCCCATCTCCTGCTGTACAGTCTGCTCGATACACCCGGATTGGGTAAATCCATCAGTCTCGAAACCTTAGAAACCGAGCCGGGGATGCCCTGCGCCGTTTTCGCCATGAATCGCGCCGGGCTGCTCCACAAGATTGAGCAACTCGCAACGCTATACCCTGACCTGCTCGTTTATAGCGACCAGGCCGGGGTGCGAGAGCTTCAGTTCAAACAAATCCCGACCGATAAATACCAGATACTCCGCGATTACTATGCCCAAGCCCTCGTTTAACCAGTCGGTCAATATCATTCGCGACGCCGACCGGACACTGACGTATTACCCAACCGACAATACCCGGCGCATTGTTTCGCAACTGCTTACCGACTACCATGCAGGCCTTCGCGCTTTTACCCTCATCGGCTCATATGGCACTGGCAAGAGCGCGTTTCTTTGGGCGTTTGAGCAAAATCTGCTGGATAAACAGCCTTTCTTTCGCGATCAACTCCTGGGCGCGGGCAAAACAGACGTACTGAAATTCGTTGGTCAATACCAGTCGTTGGCGCGGCTAATGGCCGACCAACTCGACCTGCCCGCCGACGCATCAACCGCCGATATTTTGGCTGGCCTATACTACCGGCATAAAGCAGCCCTGACGACCGGGCGATTGGTCATTTTGATTGACGAATTTGGCAAGTTTCTCGAACACGCTTCCCAGCACGACACGGCGCAGGCAATCTATTTCATGCAGGAATTGGCCGAGTTTGTGGCCGACCCGCGTCATAATGCGCTACTGATTACGACCGTCCATCAGAACTTCGATGCTTATGCCTTTGGGCTGCGGAAGGAGCAACGGCAGGAATGGAGTAAGGTGAAAGGGCGTTTCCGGGAAGTGACGTTCAACGAACCCGTTGAGCAACTGCTTCGGCTGGCGGCAACGCACCTCGGCGAGCAACCCCGCACGGCCTTCGACGATGAAGCCATGATGCAAACCGTGGCCCTGCTCAACGACTCGCGGGCGTTTACGCTTAACCCGGTGTATGCCGAGACCATTGCGGGCGGGCTTTTTCCGCTCGATCTACTGTCTGCCAACGTCCTGACGATGAGTCTACAGCGGTACGGCCAGAACGAACGCAGCCTGTTCTCTTTCCTCGAATCGACAGACCATACCAGCCTGCAGGCTGTGCAAAAGCAGGCCGCCGGGGAAACGGATTTCTATCATCTCGGACACGTTTACGATTACCTGCTGTTCAACTTCTACGCCTTTCTGCAATCCAAGTACAACCCTGACTATGCCGCCTGGTCGGCCATACGGGGTGGGCTGGATGAAATTGAACGGACCTTTCCCAACCAGATCAGCGACTACAGCCTGTTGCTGAAAACCATTGGGCTGCTGAATCTGACAGCCGCGCAGGGAAGCAAACTCGATCAGAAATTCCTGGTCAACTACGCCAAAACCTGCCTCGGCATTGCCGACCCGGCCCCGCTGCTGGACGCGCTAAAACGCACCAGCATCATCCTGTACGTACCGCGCACCAAACGGTTTATCCCCAACAACGGCACAACCCTCGACGTTGAAGCCGCGCTAATTGACGTTGAAGACCGCGTTGAACGCTCCGACGCAGTAGCAACGCTGCTCAAACGCTACGACGATCTGCCGCCCGTGCTGGCCAAAGCTTACTCCTTCGATACGGGAACGCCCCGTCTGTTCGACTTCGTCATTACCGACGAACTCCGCGCCGATACCCCAACCGGCGACGTTGACGGGTTTATCTACCTGCTCTTTAACCCCGACCTGACAACCGAGCAGATAGCGGCTCATTCGGCGCAGCAAACCGACGCCCTACTGTATGTGCAATACAAGAATGCGAAGGCCATCACCGAACTGCTGTATAACCTCGAAAAGCTGCAACAGGTAAAAATTGACAATGCAGACGATAAAACCGCCGTTGCCTTGCTGGACCAGTCCATCGAAGACGACCAGCGGGTGCTGTCGCATCTGATTCAGGGGCAGCTTTACAACGGTTCGGGCCATTTGGAATGGATTTACAACGGGGCGGTGCAAACGGTCGATTCGAACCGGGCGTTCAACCAGTTGCTGTCGGCGGTATGCCGGAGGGTCTATCCCGATACGCCAACGTTCTGGAACGAACTGGTAAACAAGCACCGTATTTCGAGTTCGATCTTTACGGCCCGGCGCAACTTTCTCAAAGCCCTCGTGACCAACTGGGACAAGCCCGACCTGGGTTTCGACAAGACGAAGTTTCCGCCCGAAAAAACCATTTACCTCACGATGCTGAAAGCCAACGGCATTTCGGCGGCTCTGGGACAGCGCAACGAGCAGCACCCCGACCCTAATCGTTTTGCGCAGCTCTGGACCGTATCGGAAGCGTTTCTGGCGAGTGCCAAAACCCGGCGTCGGCGCGTATCGGGCCTGTATGAAACGCTGTCAACCCCACCGTTCCGACTCAAGCAGGGATTTTTAGACTTCTGGATACCTACGTTCCTATTTCTACGGCGCGATGACTACGCACTCTTTGGCGAGAAGGGCTACGTACCCCAACTCTCTGACGAAACGCTCGACTTGGTTATCAAATACCCTGATTTGTACGAAATCAAAGCGTTCGACATTGAGGGAATGAAGTTAAATCTCTTCAACAGCTATCGGGAGTTCCTCCAAATCGGCAACCGGGAAAACGTCGATAATCAGGCGTTCATTGAAACGATTCGCCCTTTCCTGACTTTCTACCGGGGTCTTACCGATTATGCCAAACATACCCGTCAACTCAGCAAACCAGCGTTGGCGGTTCGGACTGCCATAGCCAGTTCGACTGACCCGGAAAAGACCTTTTTTGAGGATTTCCCAACCGCCCTGGGCTACAACCTGACAACCTTGCTGGGGTCATCTGCGCAACTATCCGAATATATTCAGGACGTTGAACAGGCCATCCGTGATATTCGGCAAGCCTACGGCGAATTGCTTAATCGGTTTGAACAGTTTATTCAGCGAGACATTATTGTTGCGGATACAGCTTTTGCCGAGTACAAAACGCAGCTACAGGAACGGTACGCCCGACTTAGCCAGCCCATGCTGATGCCCGCCCAAAGAGTATTTTGGCAACGGTTAAACTCAACAACAACCGACCGTGATGCCTGGCTTAACGCCTTGGCGCAGGCACTACTCGGCAAGGCTCTTGACCAAAGCCGCGACGACGACGAACGCTTGCTGTACGAGCGGTTCCGGCGAATGTTGACCGAACTTGACAGCCTGACCAACCTTTCCGTTGGCGACGTTGACCCTGACCGGGAAATTGCTTACGGCGTCGAAATCAACTCATTCGGGGGTGGCGTACAGAAAAAGCTGGTTCGGATACCCAAAACGAAAGAAAAAGCAGTCGATGAACTTGCCGATTGGCTGACAAATGAACTATTTGCAATAGGTAAAGACGAACAGGTGTCCTTAGCAGCTTTGATCAAGTTGATTAATCAACGACTAACCAATGAGTAAGAAGGTACGACACGTTCTGGGGATTTCTGGCGGTAAAGACAGTGCAGCCCTCGCTATCTATATGAAGGATAATTATCCTGAATTGGATATTGAGTACTACACAACAGATACAGGTGAGGAACTTCAGGAGACTTACGATCTGATTGATAGACTGGAGACATATCTGGGTAAACCTATTGCTCGGTTGGGATACGGTAAAGACGAGAACAACCATCAGTTGAGCGCGTTTGAGCTTCTCTACAGAAGCAAGAATAAGTATCTCCCTTCGACACAATCCCGTTGGTGTACTCAATATTTGAAACTCAAACCGTTTGAAGACTTCATTGGAACAGAACCAGTTATATCATACGTCGGTATTCGCGGTGATGAGGATAGGGACGGCTATATTATGGCGCTCCCCAATAGTTGGACAGGTTTTGGGTCAATCTAAACTGGTGCCGTTCAGAAGTGAAATTGTACTTTCTCCCCTTTCCACACCTTTTTCGTACCAAGCAACAGGCGTTTGATAGCCCAACGATTGGTGTTT
>JACMPG010000060.1 GCA_014377625.1 Spirosoma sp. | reverse complement strand
TCGCGGGCCGCATCGGTCAAATCGAGGGTGATGCCCTGTTTGGTGAGCAGGTCTTCGAGGGTGCGCAGGTGAATGCTGAAAATCTTGACCGCGTTTTGCTCGCTGATGGGCGCGAAGGGGACAATCTCCGTCAGGCGGGCCAGGAATTCCGGGCGAAAGTTACGGGCCATCATGTCCATCAAATCGTTGGCCGCCGGTATCCGGCCTTCGCCAAACTCCCGCACGATGAACTCCGAGCCAATATTGGACGTAAAAAGTACCACGGCATTCGAGAAGTCGCCTTCTTTGCCGAGCCGGTCGTGGAGCTTGCCCTCGTCCAGGATTTGCAGGAAAATATCGAACACCGACGGGTGGGCTTTCTCGATCTCATCGAACAGCACCACCGAATACGGTTTTTCGCGGATTTTGTTAACCAATAAACCACCCTGTTCGTAACCGACGTAGCCCGGAGGGGCACCGTAGAGCAAAGCCGCCGAGTGTTCTTCCTTAAACTCCGACATATCGAACCGGATCAGGAACGACTCGTTGTTGAACAGGAAGTCAGCGAGGGCTTTGGCAATTTCGGTCTTACCAGTACCCGTTGGTCCCAGCAAAAAGAACGCGCCGGTGGGTTGCTTACCACCCGTTAGCCCCGCCCTCGATTCCAGAATAGACGCGGCCAACGAGGTAATGGCGTGATCCTGCCCCACCACGCGCTTCCGCAGCACATCTTCCATCTTGTTCAACTTGTCGCGCTCACTCGATTGCAGCTTGCCAAGCGGAATACCCGTTTTGGCCGAGACCATGGCAGCTACGTCCTGCCGGGTCACTTCGTCTTTTTTGGCTTCGGCCAGTGGGCGAAGTTTTTCGAATCGGTCGGCCAGATAGCTGTGTAGCAGGGTTGATTCGTCGATGGTTTCGGGGGGCGTTTCGTCTTCGAGCTGCTGGCGCAGGATAGGGCTTATGCGGTCCTGGAACTGGCGCAGTAGCCACTGGTATTCGGCAAGCTGCTCGGCGGGTTCGCGACCGGCCACCATGTCGGGCAGGGCGTCGAGTTCGGTTTGCAGGGCGTCGAGTTCGGCGGGGGCGGTGTCGCCGGTGGTACGGATGGCGGCCATCGTGCGGTCAAGCAGGTCAACGGCGGCGTCGGGCAACCGGCGGTCCTTTACGTAACGACTGGCTAAGCGCACGGCTTCGTCGGCCACGCCGGGTTCGGTTTTTAGGTCATGGTGTTTCTCGAAGAGCGGCAGCAGGTTCGCCATCATCCGAATGGCGGTTGTTACGTCGGGTTCGGGAATGATAAGCCGCTCAAACCGGCGACTAAATGCTTCGTCTTTTTCGATGTACTGTCGGAACTCCTCGTTGGTAGTGGCGCCAATCACGGTCAGTTCGCCCCGCGCCAGTTCGGGCTTCAGCAACTGCGACACCCCCGTACCAACCGAGCCGTTGGGGTTCAGCAATACGTGTACTTCGTCAATGAACAGAATGGCTTTGTCATAGGCTTTGATCTCGCGGATAATGCCTTTAATGCGGTCTTCCACTTCGCCTTTGTAAGCGGCACCGGCTACCAGCGCACCGAGGTCCAGCTCGAATAAACTGGCTCCCTGCAAACTGTCGGGTACTTTTCCGGCAATTATGGCCTGCGCGAAGCCTTCAATGAGAGCCGTTTTACCGACGCCCGGCTCACCCACCAGCATGACGTTGGGCTTGGTGCGCCGACCCAGAATCTCGATCATCAGCCGCAGTTCACGGTCGCGGCCAATGATGGGGTCGAGTTTACCCTCGCGGGCCAGGGCCGTTTTATCCGAACAGAATTTATAAAGAGACGCTTTTTGCCCTTCTCCCCCGCCTGAGGGCTCGCCACCAGCCTGAGCGTCCTGTCCATTGGGCAGCACGGCGGCCATGACAGCTTCTTCGTTCACGGCGGCATCGAGCAATTCTTTTTGCGTCAGCGGCAGGGATTTGAGCTGATCTTCCGTAAAGGCTACTTTGGGTTTGAGCAGCGCGGCCAGCAAATGAATGGGTTCAACGGCCATAGCCGAGAGTTGCAGCGCAATCAGTTCGGCCATTTGCACGGTAGCCTGCACGGCACCGTCGCCGGCGGGGCTTTCGGGTACGCGCCCGGAACGGGGTACGTCTTCGAGCCGGATTTCGGCCCAGTCGCGCAGGTAGTGTACGTCTTTGCCGAGGGCCATGAGCCACGACGCCAGCGTAACATCGTTGTGGAGCAGCCCCAGCATGAGGTGGGGAGGGCCGACCTGAGCGTGGTGGTTTTCTTTGGCGAGTGCCTGAGCGATCTGTACCGCCCGTTTGGCCGTTTCGGAGAGAGTCATTGTATAGTTGTGGATAGAAGGTACGCGATCTGAGGAAATATGCCGCTTTGCACAGGTTCCCAAATACGTTTCTGCATACAGCAGAATTTTCGGGGGAATTTATCAGCTTTTAATAGGATTGACAATATTTCTCTTTTTAAATTTACCATATCGTTCGTAAACGGTAATTATCCGCATCACTTCCTATGAAACACCCCCTTCTGCCGTCCCCGGCACCCGCCCCGCACGGTGCAACGCCCCTGCCTTCTGACCAACGCCCGTAGCAGCCGCTGAGTCTGATTCCATTTTTCAACCCACCGGCTGTTATGTCCTGGCGAACGGGCAAGCTAAATTATCGGTCTATTCAGCCACACCATTTTGGAAACGAACCGAATTGCGTCCTATACGCTCCTGCGAGAAATTGGCAGCGGTGGCATGTCAACGGTCTATCTGGCGGAGAATGACATTGGCGATCAGTTTGCCCTCAAAACACTGAACCTTGACCTGATTCAGCAGGAGTCGATTCGGAATCGTTTTCGCAACGAGATGGAAGCCCTCAAGTCCCTGCGTGATATTGAGCAGGTATGCCAGATCAAAGACTTTTACGAAGATGGCCAGCAAATGGCCATTGTGATGGAGTACCTGACCGGCCACGACCTCCTGCGGTTCATCCGTCTTAATGGCCCCGTACCACCCCAACAACTCATTGACTGGATGCGGATGTTGCTACCTGCCTTTGCCCGCTGCCACGACCGAAAAATTGTTCATCGCGATGTAAAGCCGAGTAATTTTTCCTGACCGATCAGGGTAATTTGAAAATTCTGGATTTCGGCATCGCTAAAGCCCTTGTTCAGGATACAACCCCCGTCAACAGCATGACGCTGGGCCTGACGCAGTTTCAGGAAGTGATGGGGTCACCCATGTACATGAGTCCCGAACAGGTCAGGGGTACACTAATTGACCACCGGAGCGACATTTATTCGCTGGGCGTAACGATGCATACGCTGTTGATGGGCCGGAATCCTTACGATGGCATGAATATTACGAGTACGTTCGATATGCAGGACGCGGTAGTTAACCGAAGTTTACCCCCACTAACCGGTAGTCTAAGCCTATTTGAGCCACTCATTCAGCGAGCTACACAAAAGAATCCGGCCCACCGTTACCCATCGGTGCAATTGCTGCTGGATGATCTAAACCAGCTGAACATTATGGCGCTCCCCAATAGTTGGACAGGTTTTGGGTCAATCTAAACTGGTGCCGTTCAGAAGTGAAATTGTACTTTCTCCCCTTTCCACACCTTTTTCGTACCAAGCAACAGGCGTTTGATAGCCCAACGATTGGTGTTT
>JACMPG010000059.1 GCA_014377625.1 Spirosoma sp. | reverse complement strand
TACGACGGACGCGACTCGGTTTACCAGTCCTACGTATTTGACATCTACGGCCCGGACCGGTTCATGCGGCAAACGCCCATTTATCCTACGCCCGGCAATCACGACTATTATAACACCGAAGCCCGGCGTATTGACCACGCCATCGACTATTTCGACATCGTTACCAATTTCCGGGGTGGTCCATCCGGCGATAAAGAAGAATATTATTCGTTCAACCACAACAACATCCACATCGTCAGTCTGGACTCGTACGGATACGAAGGCGGAGTAACGAGTCCGATCTTTGCCTCAAACGGTGTACAGATGACCTGGCTAAAGGCCGACCTGGCCGCGGCTCAGTCAGACCCCGCCATTGCCTGGATTATAGTGTTCATGCACCATCCACCCTACACAAAAGGAACCCACGATTCAGACACGGAGGCCGACCTGACAAACATTCGTCAGCAATTGGTGCCCATCCTCGACGGTTACCGGGTCGATCTGCTGATTACGGGCCACAGTCACGTGTATGAGCGCACAAAACTGATGAAAGGGCACACTGGTCTGTCATCTACGTTCGATCCCAACATTCATAACGCCCCGCCCGCTAATAATGAGCCAACCCCTAATTTTTACTACAAAAGCCGGACATCGACTGTCAACGAAGGCGTCATGTACATTGTTTGCGGCACGGGCGGGCGATCTCCAAAAGGCTCCATTCCTAACCACCCGGCCATGGACGTCTCGCTCGACGAAGGAGGGTCGTTGTACTTAGAGGTACAGGGCAACCAGCTTGTGGGAAAGTTTATCGGTACCGATGCCACAGCCAAAGATCAGTTTACCATTATCAAAACAGGTGCTGTTGCCGGTTCAACCAATACGTTGCTGGGCGAAGGGGCCGGGGGCAACGTGACCTCAACCAATCAGCAAAACACCCTGATTGGCTATCAGGCCGGCTTTTCCAACACGAGCGGCCTGGGAAACACGTTTCTGGGTGCGCAAACCGGCTACTCAAACACGACCGGATTCAGTAACGTGGCCGTTGGCAGACAGGCGGGCTACAATTCGGTCACGGGCCATAATATTGTGGCCGTTGGCGATTCGGCAGGGTACAACAATACCGCTTCCGATAACCTATTTGTTGGCTCCAAAGCCGGTTTGGCCAATACAACCGGGGGGTCGAATACCTTTATTGGCTACCGGGCCGGCGGCACTAACGCTACTGGCGAGGGTAATACGCTGTTGGGATCGTATGCAGGGTTGCACAATACCACGGGCATTGGCAATACCTTCCTCGGCGACGGGGCCGGATACGGCAACAGAAGCGGGCATCACAACGTGTACCTGGGCCAATACGCCGGCATCAGCACCCATGAGTCCAGCAGCCAGAACGTATTTATCGGTCATAATACCGGCGTTTTCTCGGCTGCTGCTCCAATCACCAATGCCGTAGCCCTGGGTGCCAACACGCACGTTTCGGTATCCAACGCTATCGTGCTGGGGCATGACGCCAACGTCGGCATCGGCACATCGTCTCCGTTGGCCAAACTCGAAGTTGTTTCGAACGCATCGGGTACGTCGGGGCTTCGGCTGACCAACCTAAAAGCCGGCTCGCCCGTTACAGCACCCGATCAGACGCGCTTCCTGACGGTAAACGAAACAGGCGATGTTGTGCTGGGCAGCATCCGCGAATCGAGTCCATTGGTAGCTCTGTCGCCCTGGCTATCCGGAAACGGCCAAGTTTATACTGCGAACCCCGGCGGAATATCTATTGGTCCGGATCGCAGCAACCTGCCCGCCAGTTATAACCTGTACGTGTCTGGAGGCATTGTAGCAGATCGGATAAACGTATCGGTGAACCATCCCAACGACTGGAGTGACCGGGTTTTTATGCCCGGCTACTCCCTGCGGAGCCTGGCGGTTGTTGAGCAATACATAAAAACCAACAAACGGTTGCCGGGTATACCGTCATCTGTGGAGATGGTACAGACCGGCAATGACCTGCACCAGACCGATGCGAAACTACTGGAAAAAATTGAGGAGCTTACCCTGTACGTTCTTGCTTTACAACGGGACCTTAAGCGACAGCAGCAGCAAATCAACCAACTTCGGAGATCATACCGGTAATGAATACAGAGCTACTTGTCGGTTCACATCGACGGGTAGCTCTATGTCCTGGTCGGCGTTGCTTACCTTGCTGGCAATAAACCTTTCATCCCAAGCCAACATGAGTGACCAGTCCCGCCCAAATCTCTTTCACTACGCCACCAGCGAACTCTCGCAGGACGCCTTCATCTGCTGGTTAGCCGCCTGGGCTGACCCGAAGTATAAAGACGCGGATACCGTGTTGCATGAAATTGCCCGCAGTTTCATCGCGTCAATGATTCAAAAAGTAAAATCAGACTATGACGTATCGACTCTAAAAGCTGTCAAAGTCAGGCGACAGGCTGGCAAACTCGATGTTCTGATTGAAATCAATAAACCAGAAGCTGATAAAGATTTACCGGGTGAACTCGCCATTCTGGTTGAGGACAAGACGCACACCTTCGACCACGGCACTCAGTTGGACGATTATTATAAGTACGTTGAGGGTATGGGCTACGCCGAAGAGAAAATGGTGCCGTTGTACTTCAAAACAGGCTATCAATCACGGTTCGATACACTCGGTGTTTTCAAGACGTACATGCGCAAAGATTTCCTCGACGTGCTGACGAAGAGAAGTGAAGACATCAAAAATGCCATTTACCATGATTTCCTGGCGCATCTGGAAAACATGGAATACGTTGTCAATCAGTACGAGAAGAAGAATATTGAGTTGACAGAAGGACCTGACAAATGGGACGGAAACGACTGGCGGGGGTTATTCATGGCTCTGTACGAAAAATTCAAAGAAGACGATAATGCCAATTGGGGGTACGTACCCAATGCGTCCGGTGGTTTCTTCGGGTTCTGGTGGCACTTTCAGGTATCCCCTCAAAAGGACTACTGGAGTTATCTGCAATGGGAGGATAACAAACTATGCTTCAAAATTGGGTTCTCCGACGACTTCGTTCAGGCTACTGATTGGAAGAGTCGGGCCAGCCAAATCAAGTCAGACTGGTGGGACATCCTGCGTACAGAAAAATTGCCCCTACTATCTCTTTCAAAAGGCAAAAGAATTGGGAAAACCATGACCGTTGCCAAAATAGATGATGCTCTTCACAAAAAGGAAGATGGTACACTTTACTTAGACCAGATGACCACAAGAATGGGCGAAGCGCAGGACTTGTTGAAATGGGTACGTCAGAAGATGGATTGACCATCAATCCCGGCGAAAACAGCCGTTAGTTCGCCGAGTCGGGAGGTAGATTTGACGGTACCTATCAGTTCACCCGTAAGCCCGTCTCCGTCAAACCCTTACGCTTGGGCTTTCAAAAAGCTCAAATTTCCGTACCCATAGACCGCCGAAAACGGCTAAATTTAGGTCGGTGAAACGATTAGACAACCACAATATGGAAGGCATCAACTATCTCGTTAATGACGCCGGTGAGCGGACCGCCGTGGTGATCGACTGGAAAGCATACGGCGAAGAACTGGAAGATTTTCTGGACGGTCTGGAAGCCGAATCGCGTAGAAACGAGCCGAAAGAGGATTTTCAGACGGTTGCGGATAGGTTGCTGACCGGCAAGGCAACCGATGAGTAAATACACAGTCACAATTACCAAATAGCCAATGCAATTTTCCCACCTCCACTGCCACACCCAATACTCGCTGCTCGACGGGCAGGCCAACATTAAAAAGCTGATTAGCAAGGCTAAAGCCGATAATATGCCCGCCCTGGCCATTACCGATCACGGCAATATGTTCGGTGTGTTCGAGTTTGTAGCCGAAGCCAGCAAGCAGGGCATCAAACCCATTGTGGGCTGCGAGTTTTACGTGGTAGAAGACCACACCATCAAGCAGTTTACCAAGGAGAAAAAAGACGTTCGGTACCACCAGCTTTTGCTCGCCAAGAATGCGCAGGGCTATAAAAACCTGGCGAAACTCTGCTCCCTCGGCTACATGGAAGGGCTGTACGGCAAGTATCCGCGCGTGACCAAAGCCCTGATCGAGCAGTACAAAGAAGGGCTGATTGCGTCCACCTGCTGCATTGGAGCCAGCGTACCGAAAACGATTCTAAAAAAGGGTGAAGCCGCGGGTGAAATTGAGTTCAAGTGGTGGCTCGACCGGTTTGGCGAGGACTACTACGTAGAACTGCAACGCCACGAAATTCCCGATCAAATCAAAGCTAACGAGATTCTGATCAAGTTTGCCCGCAAGTACAACGTCAAAATCATTGCCTCGAACGATTCGCACTACGTGGATCAGGACGACTGGGTAGCGCACGATATTCTGCTATGCGTGAACACCAACGAAAAGCAAAGCACGCCGTCGATGAAGGATTTCAGCGACGACGATGTGATGCCAAAAAATACGCGCTTCGCCTTTTTCTCCGACCAGTTCTATTTAAAGAACACGCAGGAGATGACAACGCTGTTTGCCGACCTACCCGAAGCCATCGACAATACCAACGAGATTGTGGGAAAGGTGGAGACGCTGAAACTCAAGCGCGACATTATGCTGCCCAACTTCCCGATTCCGAAGGAGTTTCAGCAGCATACCGACGACACCCTGAACCAGTGGGAATACCTGAAGCACCTGACCTACGAAGGGGCGAAAAAACGCTACGTCGATATTCTGCCGCAGATCCAGGAACGCATTGACTTCGAGTTATTTACGATTCGGACAATGGGCTTTGCCGGGTACTTCCTGATTGTGGCAGACTTCATTCAGGCGGGCCGCGATTTGGGCGTGATGATCGGGCCGGGGCGCGGGTCGGCAGCGGGTAGCGTGGTGGCGTATTGTACGGGCATTACCAACATCGACCCCATCAAATACGATTTGCTGTTTGAGCGGTTCCTGAATCCCGACCGGAAATCCATGCCCGACATCGACACCGATTTTGACGACGAAGGCCGTCAGAAAGTAATCGACTACGTGGTGGATAAGTATGGCAAGCAGCAGGTGGCGGCCATTGTCACGTACGGTACGATGGCGGCCAAGTCGGCCATCAAAGACGTATCGCGCGTGATGGACCTGCCCCTGAGCGATGCTAATATGCTGGCCAAACTTGTACCCGACAAGCCGACCTACAATATGACGCTGAAGCGCATATTCGAGGACCCTATCGACGGGCCGGGCGGGCTGGCCAACATCATTCAGCCCGAAGAGGTCGAGAATGTGAAGCGGATGCGGGCCCTCGAATCGGGCGACCAGAGCGTGGGCCGGACCATGAAACTCATCGACACCGGCAAAGTGCAGAACGTGCTGCAACAGGCGCGTCGGCTGGAGGGTACGGTGCGGAACACGGGCGTTCATGCCGCCGGGATTATTATCGCACCCAGCGACCTTTCCGACATTGTACCGGTATCGACATCCAAAGATACTAACTTGATTATCACGCAGTATGAGGGTAAAGTCATTGAGGATGCGGGCGTTATCAAGATGGACTTTCTGGGGTTGCGCAACCTCACCATTATCAAGGAATGCCTGCGGCTCATCAGGCAAAATCACGGCGGCCTGTTCGTGAACGGCGTTGAGACGGGCATTGACGACATCCCGCTCGATGACCCGAAAGCGTATGAACTGTTTCAGCGGGGCGAGACCAACGCCATTTTCCAGTTTGAATCCGACGGGATGAAAAAGCATATGAAGGACCTCAAGCCCGACCGCTTCGAAGACCTCATTGCCATGAACGCTCTGTACCGCCCCGGCCCGATTCAGTACATTCCCAATTACATCAACCGCAAACACGGGCGCGAAGAAGTCAAGTACGATTTGCCCGAAATGGAAGAGTTTCTGGCCGATACCTACGGCATTACGGTGTATCAGGAGCAGTTGATGCTATTGTCGCAGAAGCTGGGCAACTTCACCAAAGGCGATGCCGACGTGCTACGGAAGGCGATGGGTAAGAAAGACCGCGCCACGCTCGACAAGATGAAGGGCAAGTTCATGGACGGCTGCAAGACCAACAGCCTGAACCTGAAAATCTGCGAGAAAGTCTGGACCGACTGGGAGGCCTTCGCCAGCTACGCTTTTAACAAATCGCACTCCACCTGCTACGCGTTCGTAGCGTATCAGACCGCGTACCTGAAAACGTATTATACGTCGGAGTACATGGCCGCCGTACTCACAAGCTGCCTCGGCACCATCGACAAGATTACGTTCTTCATGGAAGAATGTAAGAACCTCGGTTTGCCGGTACTGGGGCCGGATGTGAATGAGTCGGAGCGGTTTTTCGCGGTCAACAAGAAGGGCGAAATCCGGTTTGGGCTGGGCGGTATCAAAGGCGCGGGCGACGCAGCCGTGGAAGCCATCATTGAGGAGCGCAACGCGGGCGGGCCATTCAAAGATATTTTCGATTTTGCCACCCGGGTCAATCTCCGCACGGTGAACAAGAAAACGTTTGAATCGCTGACCTACGCAGGAGCCTTCGACAGTATCGACGACTACCACCGGGCGCAGTATTTCGAAATGGCCGAAGGCGATACCTCGCCGTTTCTGGACAAAGTCATTCGCTACGCCAACAACTACCACGCCGAGAAAGCAGCCGCGCAGCAATCGCTGTTCGGAGCCATGACAGGGGGTGAACCGATGATTGCCCTCCCCCGCCCCTCGCTGATTCCGGAGTGGAATCAGCTTGAGAAACTGAAACTGGAGAAAGACGTTGTCGGCTTTTACATCAGCGGCCATCCGCTGGATGAGTTCAAACTCGAACTGGACGGATTCTGTAACTGCACCTTAGACAAGATTTACGAGACCAAATCGCCTGAAATCCGGGTGGCGGGCATCGTGACGGCCATGCAGAACCGCATCGCCAAAAACGGCAACCCGTTCTGCATCTTCAAAATCGAGGACTACAACACCGCCATCGAACTCGCCCTATTTGGCGACGATTACGTCCGGCTGGGGCAGTACATCGAGGTGGGCCGGTTTCTGCACATTACCGGAAAAACGCAGAACAAGTGGAACTCCGACAATCTGGAATTCAAAGCCGCCAGCATCCGGCTCCTGACCGAAATGCGCGAGAAGATGTGCAAGGAAATCCGGGTGTCACTCACGATAGACGCGCTGAACGCCCAGCTCATTGCCCGGTTCAACGAACTCGTCAGCGCGTATCCCGGCACATGTAATCTGTCCCTGAATGTAGTGGACCATCAGGAAAACATCCAGGTCAGCTTACAGTCGCGTACCGTGAAAGTCTCGCCCGTAAACGCTTTTCTGCGTGGTCTGGAGGCAATGGAGGGCGTAAGTTGCAAAGTGGCGTAGGAACACGGTTTCGGAACTAAAGACGCTTCCAGAGGTTTATATAGCCAAATAAATCAAACGCACTAAACAGATTTCACACATGGCAGCAGGACATATGGCCATTGAAGCCACCGACGCTAATTTCGATGAGTTGATAAATTCAGACAAGCCCGTTCTGGTCGATTTTTGGGCCGAATGGTGCGGACCCTGCAAAATGATTGGTCCCGTTGTGGAGCAGCTCGCCGGCGAATATGAAGGCAGAGCCATCATCGCCAAAATGGACGTTGACCAGAACGCACAGATACCCGCCAAGTTCGGCATCCGCAGCATTCCAACGCTGATGGTGTTCAAAAACGGGCAGCTGGTTGATAAAGTAATTGGTGCCGTTCCCAAGAACGTACTGGAGCAGAAACTTCAGGCCGCTATGGAGCCCGCAACCATTTAAATGTTGACAGTTTAGAATCCTGACTATTTCGGGATGAAAGAGAATAGCCTCCTTTCTTAACTTTGAGAAGTATCACAACTCCAAAGTCAGAAAGGAGGCTTTCTCATGTCAGAGATGCAGCCCCGGAACAAGATTCCCTACCCCAGAACGTAGCGCACCCTGCTCAACAACAACACCTTACGACTCCGAAGCAGCAAATTGGGGCCGCTATCGAGCCGAAAAGCAGCTACACTACTTCCTGCGCCCCGGCAACTCCCGAACGGAAAGACAATCTGCTAACTTCACTCCATGATTTACCTCGACAATAACGCTACGACGCAGCTCGATCCGCGGGTGCTGGATACAATGATGCCGTTCCTGACCGATAACTTCGCTAACGCGGCCAGTACACACCCTTTCGGCGTTTCGGCCAGCAATGCGGTTAAAATCGCCCGGCAACAGGTAGCTGATCTGCTGAACTGCGACCCACACGAACTGGTCTTTACGTCAGGAGCTACCGAAGCCATTAACCTGGCCATTAAAGGCGTTGCGGAAACATACGGCACCGGTCCCGCGCTCGGCAGTCGACGGCACATCCTGACGGTACAAACTGAACACAAGGCCGTACTGGACGTATGCGCCCATCTGGAAACACGGGGCTTTGAGGTGACCTACCTGCCTGTTCGGACAGATGGGAAACTGGATTTAGATGTAGTTCGTGCAGCTATCCGGCCCGATACACTGCTGGTATCCGTCATGCTGGTAAATAACGAAACGGGCGTTGTTCAGCCCATTCGGGAAATTGCGCGGCTCGCTCACGAATTTGGTGCATTGTTCATGACCGATGCCACACAGGCGGTAGGTAAAATGCCTATCAACATAGATGAACTGAACCGGGCCGACGCTTCGGTAGATTTACTGGCGTTCTCGGCACACAAACTTTACGGTCCCAAAGGAGTCGGCGGGCTGTTTGTACGGCAGCGCAGGTCAGGTAAGTCAGCCAAAGTAAAACTGGAAGCCCTGCTGCACGGGGGCGGACACGAGCGCGGGTTACGAAGCGGAACCCTCAACGTACCGGGCATTGTGGGTATGGGAAAAGCGGCAGAACTGGCCCGGCAGGAAATGGCGCAGGACGCCAGCCGCATCGGTACCCTGCGCAACCAGCTCGAAGCCGGGTTACTGACTATTCCCGGCACCCGCATTAATGGCCCCCGTGGGTACGAAGGCGAAACAGACCGGCTCCACAACGTCACCAACATTTGCTTTGAACACTGCGACAGCGACGCGCTGATTATGGGCTTAAACAGCATTGCCGTTTCAAACGGCTCGGCCTGCACAGCCGCCAGCATCGACCCGTCGCATGTACTTCTGGCTATGGGCCTGACTGAAGCAGACGCCTTTTCGTGTCTGCGTTTCAGTCTGGGCCGGTTCACTACCGAAGCGGATATTTTGGCAACGCTCAACGCGGTACGGAACGTAGTGGGGGAGCTGCGGGCCATGGTGGCGTAGGTGAGACGCATGGCCTTTGCCCCCCCGACATTAACCTATATGCAGGGCCGTAACCACACCATGCAGGGCTACATAACCCGACTCAACCATTTCCCGAGTAGGAGCCTCGCGGTCGATGAGCGAACCAGCAACGGCTACGGCGATAGCGATCACCAGCGCGGGCCAGAAACCGTCGATACGGAAGCTGTCCATGAACTTGTCAATGAGTTTGAGCATAACAGCCGTTACGATCACCCGGACAAGACCCGACAGCAGAAAGAGCGTGACTAAATTGAGCGGGAATCGGATAATCCATCCGATAAAGAAATTGAGCAGACCCAGCAGCACTGCGATAAGCAAAGCGGTTCCGAAGCTTTTTACAGTAATCTGTGGCATCAGGTACGCCAGTCCAAAAATAACGGCGGCATTGACCAGCAAATGGAGAATAAGATTCATAAGCGAATGAACAGGGATTGTTTCCCGATAAAAACAACGAACATTAACAGTTGTTTTACCAGTTGATTTATCAGATAAACCGTCGCTTCTATGTATCGCTTCGTTCTTCTTGCCTTTGTCTCGCTGATGGCCTGCCAGCCGGGTTCATCACAACAGCAGACCGCTACGACAACCACCACCAATTCGTCAGGTATTTATCAGACCGGTCCCGCCAGCCGCGACGGCATCGGTACCTTTTATAAAGGCCGCGAAATTGCCCACGTCATGGGCCACCTCGGTGCCGACTGGCTCGAACGGCCCGAACGCCAGCGCGAAGAACGTACCGACCTGCTGCTCAGCGCCCTGGACCTCAAACCCACCGACGTAGTAGCTGACATTGGTGCGGGAACCGGCTTTTTTACCTTCCTGATGGCCCCACAAGTGCCGCAGGGCCGCGTACTGGCCGTTGACATCCAGCCCGAAATGATCGAGTACCTCAACGAAGGCAAAGCCAAACGCAACCTAACCAACGTACAGCCCATCCAAAGCACCGAATCTGACCCGAAACTCCCCGCCAAAAGTATCGACTTAGCCATCATGATTGACGCGTATCACGAGTTTTCGTATCCCCGCGAAATGATTCAGCACATTGCCGACGCCCTGAAACCGGGCGGGCGGATTGCGCTGGTCGAGTATCGCGGCGAAGACCCGTCGGTCCCCATTAAAGAACTACACAAGATGAGCGTAGCCCAGGCTACCAGAGAGCTGAAAGAAGCCGGACTACGACTGCTCAAAAACGATGGTCGTCTACCCCAGCAACACATCATGTTCTTTGGGAAGTAAGGTTTTTAACAGTCCGTTGAACGGAGTCCATGTAGCCCGGACCTCCCGGTCCGGGCTACATGGACTCCGTTCCTCTGTGTTATAAGCTAACGCTCAGGAGTCTCACCGTTGGGTAGTTTCCAGTCACGCTGCGGGCCGAAGGGCATTTTCAGCAGGTACTTCACCGTCATTTCTTCAGGGTCGCGGTAGGCCGGTACGCCAATTTCGACTGCATCCTGCGGGATGTCCATTCGGCGGGTTTTGTGCAGCCGGTCCCAGAACGAGAATATGGTTCCCCAGTTGGAGTTAAACTCATCGGCCACAATGGAATGGTGAATACCGTGCATCCGGGGAGTAATAATCACGTAATTCAGAATTTGCTCGACTCGTTTTGGCAGGCGGGTATTGGAGTGGTGAAACTGCGTGGCTATCTCAAAAACAACTTCGTACACAATGGCCGTCCAGAACCCAATACCAAACACCAGCACCACCAACGCCCGGAATACCGACCCGATTATCATATCGGTAAAGTGAAACCGTATAGCCGTCGATACGTCCATGTCCATATCGCTATGATGAACCACATGGAAGCGGTAAAACAGCGGCCAGTAGTGCGTGGCCTGATGCCACCAGTAGTAGCTGTAGTCGAAAAGCAGAAACCCCAGTACGCCCTGTACACCCGTACCAAAGTCCGTACTGGGTAATAGCCAGCGCAACAGTCCCAAATCATGATTTGCCGCCCAGAGTGCTGTAAACAGGGGCAGAGGCACCGTTAACAACCGAAACACAACGAACATCGGCACCGACACACCTACGTTCCGTGCCACCCGCCGAACGCTATTGAGCCGTTGATGGCGCAGGGGCCACTTCCACTGAATCCAGAGCAGCAGACCAAACACAACCAGCATAAGGGGAGAAATTACATAATCGAAAAGCGGAAACGGGAAAAAGGACATGGCTACCTATCGAATTTATCTGATGAACCCGCGAATGAGCAAACGGGTTAAAGCACGGGTGGTTTTTCTGGCCGATTACCCAGTATAGCGTCGGTGTCTTCGCCGAGCAGGGGGGCGGGCCAGGCGGGATGCGCGGGAGTAGCCGAAAATTTGAGCGGTACGCCAATGCTCTGAAACGGCCCCGCTACGGGGTGCTGCTGGGTTACAATCATCTGCCGGGCTGTTAGCTGCGGGTCGGTGGCGAGGTCAGGCAAGTCGTTGACGGGCGTAATGAGCAGATCGTTTTCCAGCCCGAAGCGGGTCCAGTCGTCGCGGTCGCGCTCCCCAAAAAGTAGCTGAATCTGTGTTTTGAATTCGGCCAGTTGCGCCGGGCTTTGCGGTTGCAGAAACGCCAGCCAATCGGGCTTATCGAGTAGTTTGCAGAATTTTTGCCAAAATTTGGGTTCCAGCGTACCCAGAGCCACGTACCGCCCGTCGCGGCAACGGTAGAGGTTATAGTTGGCCAGCCCACCCGACAGCGGCATCTGTCCCCGACCGGATAGTCCCTGACCGGATGGTCCCCGGCTGGACGGCCCCACTCCTGCTCCACCATCGGCAGATTTGTCAGTCCCACTTTGTAATGCGTAGGCCACCGATAGCAGCGGCATAACGGCATCCGTCATGGATACGTCCACGTGTTGGCCTTCTCCTGTGCGCTGCCGGGCAAACAGGGCCGCCAGTGTAGCCATGACGCAGCCGTATGACCCACCCGCAATATCGGCCAGTTGCACGCCCGGTATTACGGGGGCGTCGGCGGGGCTGGTTCCGGTCAGGCCCAGCACACCCGACACGGCGAGGTAGTTCAGGTCATGGCCGGCCAGATGCGCGTAGGGCCCGGTTTGGCCGTAGCCCGTTATCGACACGTAGATAATACGCGGATTGCGGGCGCGGGCGGTTGCGTAGCCCAGGCCTAGCCTATCGAGGTGGCCGGGCCGGAACTGCTCCACGACCACATCGGCGGTTTCCACTAAATCCAGAAATTTATCGCGGCCATCGGGCGTTTGGTAATCAAGCAGGACTGAGCGTTTGGAGCGGTTGTAAGCCAGATAATTGGCAGACTCGCCGTTGATATAGGGCGGAAATGCCCGGACATAATCGGGTGCGTTGGGGTCTTCAATCTTGATAACCTCGGCCCCCATATCGGCCATGAGCATGGTGCCGAGTGGGCCGGGCAACAGCCGGGTCAGGTCCAGAATGCGCAGCCCCAGCAGTGGGCCGGTCACGGGTGTTCGATTGGTCATAAAATCGGGAGTTAATCAATGTGGAATGTAGCAACTTTCTGCATCTATCAGGTAAGCAGACCGACAGCACATGTTTCTGAACCGTTTTCGCAGAGCCAAACCCCTCGACGATCAGACCCTCGTGACCGCCTACCGCGACACGGGCGATCTGGGCGTGTTGGGCGAACTGTACGAGCGGCATATGAATCTGGTCTATGCCGTTTGCTACAACTACCTGCGCAACGAGGACGATGCCAAAGACGCCGTTATGCAGTTGTTTGAGCAGTTAGTGGTTGAGCTACGCCGACACGATGTGCAGCAGTTTGTGCCGTGGCTGCACACCGTGGCCCGCAACCATTGCCTCATGCAACTCCGCAAACGGCAAACACAGCCAACCACCGTCCTGATTGGCGACCCCAGTGATGGGTACGATGTTGCGGATACGTTTACGGACGAGCAAACTGACCGTGAAGAAAATTTATCGCGGCTCGAAACGTGTCTAAAAACCCTACCCCCGGAGCAGCAAACCTGCCTCACGCTATTTTACATCGACCAGAAAAGTTACGCCGAAGTGGCCAGCCTGACGGGTTTCGACCTGAAACAGGTGAAGAGTCATTTGCAAAATGGCCGCCGAATGCTGAAATTTTGTATGAATACGTAACGCGGACCACTGGTTCGTACTATGAGTTTACCAGCGGGCCGAAGGTCCGCATTACCCAATGAACGAGCAACTGACTTTCGAGGATTTGCGGGCATATCAATCCGGGCGGCTGAGCGGTCAGGAGCGGCACCGTGTGGAGCGGATTCTGATTGAAGACCCGTTCTATGCCGACGCGCTGTCGGGTCTGGAGGCCATGCAAACCACCGCCACGCCCCCTGCCGACCAGTTGGCCACGTTGCGTGATGCCTTAGACAAACGCATTCGCGCGTCGGCTACCAAAAAACGGCTGTGGCCGCTCTGGATTGCCACGACCACAGCCGCCATCCTGTTCGTGCTTGTTATGGCCATCTACTTTATTTTCTTTGCCCCGCGTAGACTCGCCCCAAAGCAACAACCCGTTCCGAAACCAAAGCCAATTACCGCAACATTTTTTTACCGCTCAACCCAGACTGTTTTTACGTTCACGAACTCTTTGATCCCCGCTTCAGAGAGCTCGCGGCCAAAGCCGGAGTTTTTGATGCCGCCAAACGGTACGCGAGCGTCGGAGCGCATCATTCCATTCACGAATACCGACCCCGCCTGAATCTGCCGTGCCAGCCGTTCGGCCCGGTCCAGGTCGCGCGTCCAGATGGCGGAACCGAGACCGAAATCGGAGTGATTGGCGAGTCGGATGGCGTCGGCTTCGTCTTTCGCTTCGATGAGCACGGCCAATGGGCCAAAAGTTTCTTCGTCAAATGCGGCTATACCGGGTTTGACCCCATCCAGCACCATCGGTTTTACGTTGCAGCCATCCCGCTGAATAGCACCGGTCAGCAGCTTCGCACCCTGCGCTACGGATTCGTGACACTGCTGTTCGATGGCATCGGCCAGGTCAGGGCGGGCCATTGGTCCCATCGTAGTACGTTCATCGGTAGGGTCGCCCTGTTGGATTTTGCTGATGTGGTGCAATACCAGTTCGGTGAACTGCTTTTTCACGGAGGTTTCGACAATGAAGCGTTTGGCAGCAATGCAGCTTTGTCCGGCGTTCTGCATCCGGGATTTTACGGCGGTCTCGGCGGCCTGTTCCAGATCAGCGTCGGCCAGGACAATCAGCGCGTCGGAGCCGCCCAGTTCCAGCACCGATTTCTTGATTTCGCGCCCGGCCACACTTGCCACCGCTGTTCCCGCCCGCCCGCTACCGGTAAGCGTAACGGCTTTAACGCGCCGGTCGCGTAGCAAACCTTCCACCGGCTCGGTACCAATCAGCAACGACTGAAATACGCCGTCGGGCAGGCCGCTATCGCGAAAAACGTCGTCCATAGCCAGCGAACAGCCAAATACATTGGGCGCGTGTTTGAGCAGCCCCACGTTACCCGCAATCAGGCCCGGAATGGCAAAGCGGAATACCTGCCAGAACGGATAATTCCAGGGCATGATGGCCAGCACCGCCCCCAATGGCTGATACGTGACGTAGCTCTTCGCTGCGTCCGTCTTAATAATCTGATCGGCCAGAAACGCTTCGGCATGGTCGGCGTAGAAGGTGCAGGCTCCAGCACATTTCTCAATTTCGGCTACGGCTTCGCGCAGGGGTTTGCCCATCTCGGCGGTAGTTAGTTCGGCCAGTTGCTGGGTTTGAGTCAGCAATCGCTCACCAACGGCCCGCAGATAAACCGTCCGCTCCCGAACCGACAACGCCGACCAGTCTCTAAAGGCTGCGTCGGCGCGGGTCAGTTTTTGTTCGATAACCGCCGGGCTGTCGGCAGAATACGTTTGCAGCGTTTGCTGGGTGTACGGGTTGATGGAAGAGAAGGTCATAAACAATGTAGAGTATAGGGTGTATTACTGACGCGAAACGTCATCTACCCTATATCATACATCACACATTCCCTTATTGTTCTTCGGCATCGAGGGCGGTGGTTAGCTTGCACATAATATTAATGACCTCTTCCATACAGTTGTGGCCTACGATGGCATCGAATGTAGCACGTACTTCCTGCATGCTCTTTTGTAACGCGTGGAATAGGTCTTTACCCCGTTCATTGAGAAAAATCACGCTTGAACGCGAATCAGCGGGATTCTTCTGCGTATAAATATAACCCTCCCGCTCAAGCAGACTGACGGTTTTACTCATCATCTGCTTCGTTACGCCCGCCCGTTTGGCCAGTTCATTATTGGTTGTGCCGATTTCATCAATGTTCGAGAGGAACATCAGGTAGCTCATCTTGAAGTCGGCGAAGCCCTGCTCGTGCAGCCGGGGTTCCATGCGGTTGTCCATATACCGTTTGATACGCCAGAATAATCGACCCACTGACCGGCTCCGAATGGTTCGATAGTATTCAAAATCAAAGTCTTTCTTGTCGGTTTCTGCGATCATCAGATTTATTGCTCTTAAGCTGAAACAATTCGTACAGATTTGCTGTACAAATATAGTCAACTCACTTGACTTTATAGTCAACCAGGTTTACTTTTGTATTGTTAAACACAAAACACACAAACAACTTTTCTTATGGCAACTGTAATCGCCACGAAGTATGAGGCCGATGTTGACCAAAAAAGCGGTTTTCGGACCTATTTACCCCGCATTATTTTAGTGCTTGTACTACTCGTTGGCGGCTACTTTGGCTATAACGCCTACGTGCATGGTCAGCAGTACGAATCGACAGACAACGCGCAGATCGAAGGCAACTCGGCCCCGGTACTGGCCCGTGTGGCTGGCTACGTCAAGTCGGTCAATGTTGATGACTACGCCAACGTAAAACAGGGTCAACCGCTCGTAACCATCGACCCGCAGGAATATGACGTGGCTCTGGCGCAAGTTGAAGCCGATTATCAACAATCCCTGGCCGACCTCGCCACCGCCCGCGCCGATTTGCAGAATGCCCAGGCCCAGGCCCGTAACGTAGCCCAGAACACCCGCGTAGCTCAATCGAACGCGCAGGTGCAGGCCGCCCGGCGCGACAAAGCCCAGGCCGACCTCAAACGCGACCAAAACCTGTATCAGGCGCAGTCGCTGACGCAGAAGCAACTCGAAGATTCGCGCAATACTGCCGACGTACAGGCCCGGCAGTATGCCGCCAACGAAGAGCAGATTGGCCTGGCCAGAACATCGCAGGGCGTGGCGCAGTCCGGTATTGCCCGGGCGCAGGCCAACATCCAGAAGGTTGAAGCCGTGCTGAAAGTAAAGCAGGCCGCTATTGACAACGCCAAACTGCGCGTGGGATACGCCCGCCTGACGGCTCCTATCAACGGTAAAATTGGCCGCAAAAACGTGGTGGTTGGTCAGTACGTACAACCCGGTCAGAACCTGCTTACCATCGTGGCCGATTCGACGTTCTGGGTTGTAGCTAACTTCAAAGAGACGCAATTAGAGAAGATAAAAGTAGGTCAGGCCGTCAATGTCAATCTCGATGCCTATCCTGACCTTGGTATCAAAGGCCGCGTGGCTTCTCTGTCTGAGGCAACGGGTTCCCGCTTTGCCCTGCTGCCCGCCGACAACGCATCGGGCAACTTCGTCAAGATTACGCAGCGTGTGCCGGTCAAGATCGAGATTCTGAACCCCGAAAAATACAAAGACCAGCTTCGCGCCGGTCTGAGCGTTGACGCCGAAATTCGGGTAGCAAACTAAACCGTTTATGGCATCCCAAACACTCGCCATGCCGGCGCAGACCGCTGGTATCCCAATCCCGACCGGCTTTAAACGGTGGATTATCGTTGTCACGGCCATTACGGCGGCTATTATTGAACTGATTGACATCTCTATCGTAAACGTTGGCCTGACCGACATTGCCGGTAACCTCGGCGTTACGATTGAAGACGTAGCATGGGTAGTAACAGCCTATGCCATTGCCAACGTGATTGTAATACCGATGACGGGCTTTTTGCAGCGGTACTTCGGTCGTAAAAACTACTTTATCACATCCATCCTCATCTTTACCATAGCATCGTACGGCTGTGGTTTTGCCGATAACCTGTGGACGCTGGTTGCCTTCCGGTTTTTGCAGGGTATTGGCGGTGGTGCGCTGCTGTCTACGTCGCAGGGTCTGCTATTTGATGCGTTCCCGCCCAAGAGTAAAGCAACGGCTTCGGCTATTTTCGGGATGGGCATCGTGCTCGGCCCAACCCTCGGCCCAACCCTCGGTGGCTACATTATCGACAATTACCACTGGAGCTGGATGTTCTATATTAACGTCCCTATCGGCATTCTGGCCACGTTTCTGAGCTATACCTACATTGACAAAAAGCCGGAAGAGATAAACATCAACCGTCGGGCCATCAAAATTGACCAGTTCGGCATTTTGCTGCTGGCTGTGGGCATCGGTAGTTTACAGTACGTACTGGAGCGGGGCGAAGCCGACGACTGGTTCGACAGCAAAACGATTCTATGGCTCTCCGTGACGGCTGTTACGGCCATTCCGCTCTTCATCTGGTGGGAACTGCGCGGCACCAAAGAACCCGTAGTGGATTTGCGCGCGCTGAAGAACAGAAACCTGGCTGTAGGTTCTATTCTGATGATTGTCATTGGCTACGGACTCTTTACGTCGGTGCTGCTGTATCCGCTGTTTGCGCAGCGGGTAGTTGGCCTGACGGCCACGCAAACGGGCATGTTGCTTATTCCCGGTGGGCTGGTAACGCTACCAATGTTTGCCATAGCGGGACGGCTGCTCTCCAAAAATGTGTCGCCTACGTTACTCGTCGGATTTGGCTACATAGCGTTCGCTTCCTTCTGCTTCATCATGTCCACATATAACATGAATGCGTCCGACGGCGATTTCATCATTGGACTTATCATTCGGGGTATTGGACTGGCCTTTGTGAACGTACCACTCATTAACCAGTCGGTGGCCACGCTGGAGCCGCGCCAGTTACCCACGGGCATTGCCATTGTGAACATGACCCGGCAAATTGGCGGAGCGTTCGGCGTAGCCATTACCAACACCTACGTAACGCAGCGCATGGCCGTGCACCGGGGCGATTTGGTCTCCAATATTCAACCCGGCGATATGCTGACGATGGAGCGACTCAACGCGCTGACGCAGGGGCTGATAGCACGGGGCATGAACTCGTTCGATGCAGCAACGGGAGCGTATAAAAATCTCGATTTAATCATTTCAAGGCAGGCGCTGATGCTGTCGTACTTAGACACCTTCAAACTGGCAGGTCTGTTTTTCGTGTTCTCGTTTCCGTTGCTGTTCCTGCTGCAAAACAAAAAAATGGATGCCGCCCGCGCCAAAGCCGTGGCCGATGCCGCTCACTAATCGCGGTTTTCGATTTTCCGTTTTCCGGCACGTGCCGATGATGGATTATTGAGACCCCAAACACACTCTGTATGAAATATTCCTTTTTGATCCTTTCGGTTTTGGGCTGTTTGTCCGCTCAGGCGCAGAATCAGCCCGCTGCCACTCCGCTACCCGGCGACCTGCAAACGCTGATTCAGCAGGCCAACACCAACTATCCGGTGCTGAAACAGCAGCAGGAGCAAATCCGGGCGGGCGAGCTGCGCGTTGATGTGGCCCGAACAGCCATGCGGCCCAACGTGAACCTCAACGCCAACTACGCGTACATTACCCCCGTGCCACAGTTTGCCGTGCCGTTCAACGGGCAGGAGGTCATTGCTAAACTGGCCCCTAACCACAGCCTGAACGGTAACGTATCGATTGGCCAGACGATTTATGATTTTGGCCGTACCGATGTGTCCATTCGTCAGGCAGAAGACAACGTGCAGGTGCTGCGCCGGGGTCTGGAAATTACCCGGCAAAATCTGGCGTATCAGGTGGCGGGTGCTTACTACGGCGTCGGTTTTTTGCAGCGCGGTATCATTGTGCAGGATTCGGTCATCAAAACCGCCGGGGCTAACGTGAAACTGCTGGCCACACGCCTGCAAAACGGCGACGCCCTCGAATACGATGTGCTGACCCAGGCTGTTCGGGTAAAAGCCGCTCAGAACCGACGAATCGAAATCCAGAATCAACTGGAGAAACAAATCGCCACGCTGACTTTCCTGACGGGCAATTCGGCTCCCGACGTGAGTCAGGCCCTCAACCAGTTCGACCTCGGCGAAGCAACCGGCATTACCCCCCAGCCCTACGACCTCTCCGGCGATTTGTCGGTGGCGGCATCGGGCAACAAAGAGGTATTACTGGCGCAGGACCGACTACGGTCTGCCGAAACCGAGATTGTAGTGAGCAGCCGGGCTGGTAAGCCCAACATTGCCTTTGCGGGTAATGCGGGCTATAAAAACGGCTACCCACTGAATGTACAACAGCTTAGGCCAAACCTTGCCGCCGGAGTAGGACTGCTCATTCCGCTTTACGCGGGCAAGCGGTATCAGTTGCAGACACAGGTGGCACAGGCTAACCTGACCGCCAGCCGCTACGCTGTTGAGAACGCCAATGCCCAGCTTCGGCAAAGCATCGCGCTGGTCAACGCCGACATCCGCAGCAACCAGTCCAGGCTGGCCAACCTCGAAACGCAGGTATTACAGTCTCGTAAAGCCCTGGACATTGCCAACGCCCGCCTGCGCAACGGCGTAATCACGAACGTAGAATTACAAAGTGCCGAAACTGGTGTAGAAGAAGCTGAACTGGGCCGCCTGAACTTCAAATACCAGCTACTACTGAATCAGTTGGACCTGAAACGGCTACTGGGAGAGAGTTTGTAAAAACTCACATGGCTACCAGCGCGTTGCCGCGCAGGACGGGAACAACGTCATAGAGGTCGTGTTGCAGGCAGTAGGTAATGTCTTTCTGGATGCCGAGCCGCTGCAAGCGCTGAATGTGCGATGCATTGGCCATGTAGTTAATCAGATTGTCTTTGCCATCGCAGTAGAGCCGGTGGGCTATTATTGCACTGTCTTCGGCGAGGGCGTAACTGGTTTTGAGCCGGTCGATAAGGGCCCCGGCAAAGAGGGTATCTTCCATATTGACACGGCCTTTCCAGCCCGCGCACAGCACCAGCACATCGTAGGGTTCGGTTTTCAGATAATTGGCAATGGCCTCTAAGTTCAAAAACGCTCCAACCAGCACCTTTACGCCCCCCCTC
Organism: Spirosoma sp.; assembly: GCA_014377625.1. Classification (GTDB taxonomy): domain Bacteria; phylum Bacteroidota; class Bacteroidia; order Cytophagales; family Spirosomataceae; genus Spirosoma. Next base: position 4,768 of record JACMPG010000059.1, on the reverse strand, counting down.
GATTTGGTAATGGCCAGCGTGCCGTTGGTGGTGGTCATGGCTACGTTGGCCCCCCGAATCCGGTCGGTCATGTACGTGAATGGCGAATTATCCAGTTCAAAGCCCTCAACCCGTTTGGCGTTGCGTTCGGCAGCGGCCAGATAACCCCGCTCCTGCCATTGCTGACACTCATCAATCGTGGCTACGGGAATAATACTCTTCACGCCGTGCGCAAACGCTGTAACCATGCACGAAGTAGCCCGAAACACATCCGTCACGACCACAATCGTGTTTTCGATGGTGTGCAGATGCAGTAAATCGGGGGTCAGGCAAACGTCGATGTGTTTCATTTTTTAACGAAAGGGAGTTTCACAACTTCGGCTTTCAGCAGCTTGTCGCGCACTTTAACGAAGATTTCAGAGCCGGGTTTGCTCAGCGCGGTGGGTACGTAGCCCAGCCCGATGCCCTTGCCCAGCGTGGGCGACTGCGTACCGGAGGTAACCTCACCAATGGTGTTGCCATCGGCGTCGGCCAGTTCGTAGTGACCACGCGGAATGCCCCGGTCAATCATGGCAAAACCAGTGAGTTTGCGCGGTACGCCCTGTTCTTTCTGGGCTTTCAGCACATCGGCATCCACGAAGTCGTGCGTGAATTTCGTAACCCAGCCCAGACCTGCTTCAATCGGCGAGGTCTCGTCCGTGATATCGTTACCGTAGAGGTTGTAGCCCATTTCGAGCCGGAGCGTATCACGGGCACCGAGTCCGATGGGTTTAATACCGTAGGGTTTGCCAGCTTCCATGATGGCGTTCCAGACGGCTTCGGCCTGATGGTTGGATACGTAGATCTCGAAACCGCCCGCGCCGGTGTAGCCCGTGGCCGAGACAATGACGTTGGCCATACCCGCAAAATCAGTTTTCTCGAAGGTGTAATAGCCCATTGTCAGGTCGGCACTCGTGAGTGGCTGTAACGCTTCGGCAGCCAGCGGCCCCTGCACGGCAAACAGACACATATCGGCAGATACGTTCACAAGCGTCAGGTTGTCGTCTTCCCGCACATACTGATTGATCCACTGCCAGTCTTTATCGATATTCGATGCGTTGACCACCAGCATGTACTCGATTTCGCTGATGCGATAGACCAGTAAATCATCCACAATGCCACCCCTACCGTTGGGCAGGTAGCTGTACTGCACTTTCCCGTCGTAGAGGGCAGAAGCGTCGTTGGCCGATACGCGCTGAATCAGAGCCAGCGCGTCGTCGCCTTTGACAACAAATTCGCCCATATGCGAGACATCGAAGATGCCGACGCCATTGCGGACGGTGTTGTGCTCGTCAAGGTCGGAAGAGTAGCGAACGGGCATATCGAAGCCCGCGAATGGCACGATTTTCGCACCCAGTTGCTGATGAATATGATGGAGGGGAACTTGCTGCGACATGAAGAGCCGGGGTTATCCGACAAAAATACGAACGTACCGGCGGGTTTCAACTCAGAGTTTTCCGTTCCTGACTTGCTGCAACGCAAAAGCCCGCAACGCCGGTCAGAGTCGATTGGCCGGAATGGACACAAAAAACCGCATTGGTACGGGTCTGCCCCTCCGGGTGCCGGGTTTCCAACGCCCATCGGTAGCCTGCACTATGCGCAACGCGTGCTGGTCCACATCGGGCTGCACGGGCTTCGATATGGCGTAGTTGTGCAACGTTCCGTCGGGTAGTACCGTGAAACTCACCTCTACACAACACGACCTGGTCCCTTTTTTTCTGGTTGACCGCCCAGGTAACTGCTCGTCAAGAAACCGCTGAAAGGCCGGTTCACCACCCACACACTGGGGTTGTTGCGATACAACGGTATACACTGCCGTGTCGCTTCCTAAAACGCTGACGCCGATTTCCAGAATGCCATCTTTATACCGCTCTTCATAAAAAAACGGCTGGTCGGGGAAATACGCACTACTGGCTGGTCGGCCCGTCCAGACACCCTGCCTGATACCCTTCGTTACCTGACCCGTTTCAATGAATTCAACCGCTTTTGCGGTGTCAGCTTCGGGTTCATACCCTACTTTCAGCACCGCCATCCCCCGCCCGTCTTTCACAATCTGATGACCGTTGACGTCCCAGACGGCATTGATGTATTCGATTTGAGCTGGTGCTTCGTCCGACTTTATGTGTCGAATCTGCCCTGATGGGAACCAGGCTGTTTGTACGGACACGTCAGCGAAATGCTCTGGCACCTGGGTAGTGGCCCCTATCAATGTAAGTCGGGCATGCCATATCCGCTCGGTCAAGACTCCATTATCTGTAAAGCGATTACTTTCATACGGCCTCCCTTTCTGGTCATACGCAACCAGGCTCAGCATTGTCCCGTCTTCATCAACCTCGTAGGCATTGTCAAATAACGCGCCGGTGGGGGTTCGGTAACTTAGCCGCGTGATACGCTTGCCGGTGGTCGTTTTTTGGGGCAGTTCTTCGCGGCTGAGTACATAACGGGTGTTTTCCAGCCAGACCGATCCCTTACGCTTGTAACGCACTATGTCGCCGGTTGGCAACCAGTCAGGCTGTACGGGGGTCACGAGTTTGTACCGCGCCCGTAAGGTATCGGCCACCGAAAGATCGTTTTTGTCGAGGTAGCTGGTACGCGTTCCATTTTGGTAAACAAGCATTTCGGTCGAGTCGATAACCACCGGAAAGGGCACCTCCTGCCGAACGGCCTGACCAGCTTTGAGGGCTGGTCGCCAGGCATTGAAGGTCGAAAACACCCGGACGGCCTCGCTGTCAGCATCGGCCCGAAGTCCTTTCAGCACCCGCACGTCGGTGACGCGTCCGTCCGGTTCCACCACAGCGGCTACCACAACCCGGCCCGCAATACCATCGACCTGCGCCGTAACGGGCTTACGCATACTGACTTTCAGGTAATCGCTGATGGCTTTATCGCCACCCTGTGGCCGGGCCACCTGATCGACATCAAACGGTTTATAAACTGGGTTCTGCGCCAGCAAAGGCGACGTAACAAGCAGCATGAACAGCCATTTCATTGGAATAGGGCGGTCAGTTCAGCGAGAAGTTGATGGGCAAGCTGTATTTGACCCGCACAGCTTCACCGCGCCGGTAGCCGGGTGTCCATTTACCGCTCATGGCTTTCACAACGCGCAGAGCCTCCTTATCCACGTCTGGACTTAGGCTTTTCACGATTTCATAATCGCAGAGACTGCCGTCGGTACAAACCACGAAACTGACAAACACGCGCCCTTCTATACCTGCCCGCTGCGCTTCGTATGGGTATTTGATGTTCTGCCCCAGAAATTGCCCAAGCTTCACCATACCACCGTCAAACTCAGGCTGCTGTTCGCGCCTATCGTATCGGATGGTATCCCGACCGGCAGACACGGACTTACCCTGTTTCATAACGCCGTTGTCGTACACCTCTTCGTACGCATAAGACCCATCGGCGTAGCGGCCCGTCCATACGCCCTGCTTAACCCCACCTACATACCTACCCCGCTCAAGAAAATCGGTGCGACGGGTCGAGTCGATTGATGATTTGGCAGACTGACGATACGTGGCAGCTCCACTACCATTTGTAACGAGCTGACTTCCGGTACTGTCCCAGAAGGCAGCAACTTCGTCGTGGGTGTACCCATACAATAGGTTCTTCCGGTCCATGCTACCGGCCGACTCAATTTGTCCGTTCGGATACCAGACTGTAACGGTGTTTTTATCCTCCCCAAACGTGGTTTTCCGTGCCACAATGCCATTGGCATGAAAGACAGTTTCGTACCCCGACCGGCCTTTGTCGAGCGATAAGGTTTGCCGGATCAGCTTCCCGTTTTCGCCAACCTGATACACAGCACCCTCATACGGTCCCTCAGCACCCCGGTAGCCAAGGCTGTAAATGGGAATGCCTTCGTCGGTTCGGTCGCCAATTTTTTTGCGGATTAGCGGGGTTGTTGATACGTTTTTCCAAACCCGGCCTTTGCGTTCATAAGTCGTTATGTCGCCCGCGGGAAGGCCATTGGCGTCGAGTGGCGTAACCTGCTTGTATTGAGCCAGATCACTGCTGTCGGGCAGGACTTTTAGTTTAGCGTCGTAGTAAGCAATATTTGCCCCATTCTCGTAGCGGAACGGCGGGTTGGCTGGAAACGCAACAGGTATTGTAACCGCCTGTCGCACGGGTTTTCCGTTTTTGTAGGCCGGCTTCCAGGCCCTAAACCGACTAAATACGCGCAGAGCTTCCTGGCCGCAGTCAGGCCGGAACGCCTGCACAACCTTCACATCCGTGGGTTGACCGTCCGGCTCGATGACTGCCGAGAGAATGACCCGTCCGCCTTTGCCTTCGGCCTCGGCAGCAACGGGTTTACGCAGGTTCGCCTGCAAAAACGTACTCAGAAAAGGCATACCACCACGGGGTGTAGCGGCACTATCAACCTCAAAACCCTGATAAACAACCGGCTGCGCTACGGTAATAAGAGAGATGCTCAGCAGAAGAAGTGTAATGACGTATTTCATGGAGACGCATGAAGTAAAACTGACTTCAAGTTACCCAACTGTCTTTTTATATAGGACTTACGCAAAACTGACTGTTGGTTGAGCCAGTTGAGAACGAAGATACTCGCTCAAAAGACCATGCTTGATCTGGTAGACTGTTGTTTGGCAACGATAAGCCACCTCCCGAAGACGAACCCAAACCAAACTCGCTGCGGCAATATGATTACGCTGACTCCGATTCAAACGACATTGACATTTGGCAATCCCCGTCAATTGCTTCTCTTCACGGTGCAGTTGCTCAATCTTCCAGC
>JACMPG010000058.1 GCA_014377625.1 Spirosoma sp. | reverse complement strand
ATCCCCGGCGATTCGCAGCAACATTATCTGGTTCGGATGGAGTGGACGCCCAGCCGGTCTGCCGGTGCGGAGGATGCGCCCGAGTTAATTGTGGAGCAGCTGAACCGCAAGCAAAATCAGAGCATTGTCTTTATCTGCCCGGCCAGCGGAGCCAAACCCCGGCCTGTTTATACCGAAACCAACACGACCTGGATTGATACGAAAGCCCGCTGGAACGGGGGCGATCCGTCGGGATGGGAGTGGGTCGAGGGCGGCAAAGCGTTCTTGTGGCTATCGGAGAAAGACGGCTGGCGGCACCTCTACCGCATCAGCCGCGATGGTAAAAAAGAAACCCTGCTAACCCCCGGTAACTACGACCTCGCCAACCTCGAACGCATCGACGAGAAAGGGGGCTACGCGTATTTTCTGGCGTCGCCTACCAACCCCACACAGCGGTATCTACACCGTGTACAACTGGATGGCAAGGGGAAACTCGAACGCCTGACCCCCACCGACCAGTCTGGCACGCACCGCTACGATGTCTCGCCGAACGGACAGTGGGCGCGGCATAGCTACAATAGTCACCTCACGTCGTTTGCGCAGGATTGGGTTAAGTTGCCCGACCATTCGCCCGCCATCGTGACCGATGGTGCCGTAGCGGCCCGGCCCGTAAAGCAGAACAACGTCGAATTCTTTACCATCACCACCGACGACAACGTAACGCTGGACGGCTGGATGGCCAAACCCGAGAACTTCGACAGCACCAAAAAATATCCCGTGCTTTTCTACGTCTATGGCGAACCGGCGTCCGTAACAACCAACGACGTAGCGTCGGCGGGGCGAAACCGGCTTTTTAACGGCGATATGGCTAAGGCGGGTTATTTCTACGTCGCCATTGATAACCGGGGTACACCCACGCTGAAAGGCACCGCCTGGCGTAAGTCCATTTACCGGCAGATTGGGCGGCTCAACATCCGCGATCAGGCTATGGCTGCCAAGAAATTCATGCAGCAGCGCAGCTACATTGACACCAGCCGCGTGGCCGTGTGGGGCTGGAGCGGGGGCGGATCGAGCACGCTGAATCTGATGTTTCAGTACCCGGAGATTTTCAAGACCGGTATTTCCATTGCCGCCGTGGGGAATCAACTGCTCTACGACAACATCTATCAGGAACGCTATATGGGAATACCGCAGGAAAACCGCGAGGATTTTGTGGCCGGTTCGCCCATTACGCACGCCAAAAACCTGCGCGGTAACCTGCTCTATGTCCACGGCACCGGCGACGATAACGTGCATTACGATAACGCTGAGCAGCTTGTAAATGAATTGATTAAGCATAACCGGCAGTTCCAGTTTATGCCGTACCCCAACCGCAGTCACGGTATTTCTGAAGGGGCAGGTACGACACAGCACCTCAGCACCCTCTATACCAACTACCTCCTGCAACACTGCCCTCCAGGCGCGCGGTAGAACGTAGCGCGGTGATGCGGCATTCCGACCTCCACGTCCGGTAGCCGCATCACCGCGCTACGTTCGTTACCGGGCTACGTTCTCCATGAAAAATACCCTCTTTCTTCTGCTGACCTGTCTTTTACCCGCCGTATCCTTCGCGCAAACCACTGCGTTTACGCATGACGATACGCTGCGCGGGTCCATTACGCCCCAACGCGCCTGGTGGGACTTGACGTATTACCACCTCAGCATTCAGCTTCTGCCCGCCGACAGCGCGGTGCGGGGTAGTAACGTTATTGGCTATACCGTCCTGAAACCAGCGCAGGAACTACAGGTCGATTTGCAGCGGCCTCTGCGCATCACCAAAATAGAACAGGACGGGAAATCGCTGACGTTCCGGCGCGATGGTGATGCGTTTTTTGTGACGCTGACCAAACCGCAGAAAACCGGAAGTGCCGAACGGATAACGGTATTTTACGAAGGTAAGCCCCGCGTGGCCAAACGCCCGCCCTGGGACGGGGGCTTCGTATGGGCGCGGGATTCTACCCGGCAGTGGTTCATTGCAACGGCCTGTCAGGGGCTGGGCGCAAGTGCGTGGTGGCCCTGCAAAGACCATATGTACGACGAACCCGACAGTATGCGCATCAGCGCGACGGTTCCCAAACCGCTCATGGATGTATCGAACGGCCGCCTGCTCAAAACAACCGACAACGGCGATGGCACCCGCACCTTCGATTGGTTCGTGGCCAATCCAATCAATAATTACGGTGTAAACGTGAATGCCGCCCGCTACGCCCACTGGTCCGACACCTACGCGGGCGAGAAGGGGCCGCTCGCTCTGAACTTCTATGCCCTGCCCGAAGATGAAGACCGGGCGCGAAAGCAGTTTATGCAGGTGCCGATGATGCTGAAGGCGTTTGAACACTGGTTTGGGCCGTATCCGTTTTACGAAGACGGCTTTAAACTGGTACAGGCGCCGTATCTGGGCATGGAACACCAGAGTTCCGTGACGTATGGCAATCGCTTTATGAACGGCTACCTGGGTCGGGATTTGTCGGGAACGGGCTGGGGGCTGCTCTGGGATTTTATCATCGTGCACGAGTCGGGTCATGAGTGGTTCGCCAACAACATTACCTACCGCGACGTGGCCGATATGTGGATTCACGAGAGCTTTACCAACTACGCCGAAAACCTGTTCGTCGAGTATTATTGGGGCAAAGAAGCCGGGGCGCAGTACGTGATTGGCTGCCGCAATAACGTCCGCAACGATAGCCCCATCATCGGTACGTACAACGTGAATAATTCCGGGTCGGGCGATATGTACTACAAAGGCGGCAACATGCTGCACACCATCCGGCAGATTGTGAACGACGACTCGACATGGCGAAACCTGCTGCGGGGCATGAACAAAACCTTCTACCACCAGACCGTTACGACCGCCCAAATTGAGCAGTACGTGAGCAAACAGGCTGGCCGGGATTTACAACACGTATTTGATCAGTACCTGCGCGATACCCGCATTCCAGTGTTGGAATACAAACTCAAAAATGGTGTAGCCCAATACCGCTGGACCAATTGCGTAGCCGGTTTTGACATGCCGGTACGGGTATGTTTCGGTATGTCGCCCGTTTATACCAACGTACTGCCAACCACAGCCTGGCAAACGATGCCGGTAAAAAACGTCGTATCGCTGAATGTGGATGCCAACTATTACGTCAATGTCCGTCAGATTAAGTAGCCCGGTCCGGGCTACAAACTCAAATAAAAAACCATGCCTAATTCCCCCACCTGGCAGGGCGTTTACCCGGCCCTGCTGACGCCCTTCACCGCCGACGATACCCTCGACCTGGCCCTGTTCAAAGCCAACCTTCAGGCACAACTAAATGCCGGCATCCACGGCTTCGTGCTGGGCGGTTCGCTGGGCGAAGCCAGTACGCTGAGCCGTGCCGAAAAGCAACAGTTGCTCGAAGAAGCCGTTGCGTTTGTGGACGGTCGCGGGCCGGTGATTATGAACATTGCCGAATCTGCCACGGGTGAAGCCGTCAAAGCCGCGCAGGAAGCCCAACGGGCCGGAGCCGACGGGCTGATGCTGTTGCCGCCCATGCGCTACTACGCCGACGACCGCGAAACTGTCGCCTTTTTCCGGGCCGTGGCCGAATCGACCGATTTGCCGATCATGCTCTACAACAACCCGGTTGATTACAAAATCAACATCAGCATCGCTATGTTCGAGGAGTTGGCCAGCCTGCCCAACGTCCGGGCGGTGAAAGAATCGACCCGCGATCTGACCAACATTACCCGGATGCGTAACGCCTTTGGCGACCGGTTTCGCATTCTGGGCGGGGTCGATACGCTGGCGCTGGAAGCCCTGCTGCTGGGTGCCGACGGCTGGGTGGGCGGTCTGGTCGATGCGTTTCCCGAAGAGACGATGGCTATTTATAACTTCGCGCAACAGGGTAACGTAGCCGAAGCTCTGACGATCTACCGCTGGTTTATGCCGTTGCTGGAACTGGATATTCATCCGAAACTCGTGCAGTATATTAAGCTGGCGGCTGCGGCCACCGGCATCGGTTCCGAATACGTCCGCGCCCCCCGTCTGCCCCTCGAAGCCGACGAGCGCAATCGGGTACAAGGCCTTATCGATAAGGCAATGGCAAACCGACCCTTCTCAGTTATCAGTGACCAGTAATCAGTTATCAGTTGCTGACGCTCGTTTGGCCAACTGCTCTTCACTAACAATCACCTACTGATTACTGCTAACTGGTCACTGCTAACTGAAAAAAAATGGCCTCCCACTTCTTTTGTATCGACGCGCATACCTGTGGCAATCCCGTGCGGGTGGTTACGGGCGGCAGTATTCCGTTTCTGACCGGCGCGACCATGAGCGAAAAACGGCAGCACTTCCTGCGCGAATACGACTGGATTCGGCACGGGCTGATGTTTGAGCCGCGCGGCCACGATATGATGTCGGGCAGTATTCTGTACCCGCCCATCGACCCGGCCAACGACGCGGGCGTGCTATTCATCGAAACGTCGGGTTGTCTGCCCATGTGCGGTCACGGCACTATTGGTACGGTTACGGTAGCCATCGAGCAGAACCTGATTCGGCCCAAAACGCCGGGCGTCCTCAATCTGGAAGTGCCCGCCGGACTCGTCCGGGCCGAGTACGTGCTGGACGGCAGCAAGGTTACGTCGGTCAAAATCACTAATATAAAGTCGTACCTGGCCGCCGAAAAACTAACCGTAACCTGCCCCGACCTGGGCGAGTTGACCGTTGATGTGGCCTATGGCGGCAACTTTTACGCCATTGTAGACCCGCAGCCGAACTTCCCCGGTCTGGAACACTACAAAGCCGAGCAACTCATTGCCTGGGCACGGGAAATGCGAAGCCGCATGAACGAACGCTACACCTTCGTGCATCCCGAAAACGACACTATTCGGGGGCTGAGTCACGTACTCTGGACGGGTAAACCACTGGCCGACACATCGACAGCCCGCAACGCAGTTTTCTACGGCGACAAAGCCATTGATCGCTCGCCCTGCGGCACGGGTACGTCGGCCCGGATGGCGCAGTGGTACGCACAGGGTCGGCTGAAACCCGGCGACGAGTTTATTCACGAGAGCATCATCGGGTCGATTTTTACGGGCCGTATCGAAGCCGAGACCACGCTGGCCGGGCAACCCGCCATTGTGCCGAGCATTGAAGGCTGGGCCAGAATTTACGGGTACAATCACCTCATCATTGACGAAGACGACCCGTATGCGCACGGGTTTCAGGTATTATGACACATCGGGCCGCGAATCGGATAGGCATCATTGGGGGTGGGATCATTGGCCTTTGTTCGGCGTATTACCTGCAAAAGGCGGGCTATCAGGTTACGGTTTTTGAGCAGAACGCGCTGGCCGAAGGTTGCTCGATGGGCAACGCGGGTATGATTGTGCCGAGCCACATTATTCCGCTGGCACAGCCGGGTATGATTGCGAAGGGGCTGCGCTGGATGCTCAGTCCCACGAGTCCGTTCTACGTAAAACCCCGCCTGAACGCCGATCTGATGCGCTGGGGCTGGCTTTTCTACCGGCACTCCACGCCCGAGCACGTTGAACGCGCCATTCCCGCTCTGCGTGATTTGAGCCTGCTCAGCAAAAAACTTTATCAGGAACTGGCCCGGCCTGGAGTGGCCCGGCCTGGAGTGGCCGCCAACGGCGATGCAGATGAGCAGCCGCTGGATTTTGGCTGGCACGAGTGTGGTTTGCTGATGCTCTACAAAACCCCCGCTGCCGAACACGACATGGCCGAAGAAGCCGACGTGGCTAACCGCGCCGGGGTAGAAGCCCGCATCCTGACTGGGCAGCAGGTGCAGGATTTGGAGCCCGACGCTCGCGTAACGGTGCGGGGGGGCATTCTCTACCCCGGCGACGCCCACCTCGACCCCGGTCGGTTGGTACACGCGCTCATTACGTACCTGCGCCGTCGGGGCGTTGAGATTCACGACCAGACAACCGTGACGGGGCTGGTGCGGGAACGCGGGCGCGTAACGATGGTGCAGACCAATGCCGGTAATTTTCCGGTCGATGAGTTGGTGGTGGCGGGTGGGGCGTGGTCGTCGTTGCTGGCCCGGAAACTGGCTCTGCGCTTGCCGTTGCAGGGGGGCAAAGGCTACAGCTTTATGCTGGCTGGCGAGTCTACGCCGGGCGTGACTGATAACATTCGCGTGCCGGCCATTATGCTCGAAGCCCGCGCTACGGCCACGCCCATCGGTAATGACCTGCGCTTTGCCGGCACGCTCGAAGTGGCCGGTACCGATCTGTCGGTCAATATGAACCGGGTTCGGGGCATCGTGCAGTCCATCAATCAGTATTACCCGGACATCCGGGTCGATATGCCGCGTGTTGAAGCCGTCTGGAGTGGGCTGCGCCCGTGTTCGCCCGATGGGTTGCCCTACATTGGCCGGGTGCCGCAGGCTGAAAATGTGGTCGTTGCCACTGGTCACGGTATGATGGGGCTGAGTTTGGGACCGGCCACCGGCAAACTCGTGGCCGACGCGATTGCCGGAAATATACCAATGCTGGATATGGACCCGTTTAGCCCCGGCCGCTTTTCTGCATAGTCACAACTGCAACGGTCTGTGTTTTTTGCAACAGGTTTGGAGCTGCTTTGCCGCAATCGTGTCCGAATCATGTTTATCTTTGTTAGCCTGTTTTGGGCATATTGATACGATTTAGGTCCTGTAATGCTTGCCTTCTTAAAAAGATCTCTGTTCAGTAACCTCACGTTTGTTTTTGGGGTATACGCAGTGCTGATGATGTTTGCTACGGTCCGTATTACATTGTTTGAAGGTTCCAACAACTACGCCATCTTTTATTATTCCCTGTCGCACCTGATCGACGGAACGAATCTGTACGCGCTGTACCCGGCTGAGTATCTGGACCGTTATCATTACGCCCCTTCATTTCCGGCCCTGGCTGCGCCCCTCTTCTGGTTGCCCTATGCGGTTGGGCTGTTTATATGGCAGTTGCTGTTTGCCGCCGTCTGGGTATATGCCGTGTACCGGCTGCCGCTGACTCAGGGCCAAAAGGTGTTTGCGTACTGGTTTGCGCTGCACGAACTGTTTACATCAATCGTGAACAGCCAGACTAATCCGTTCATTGCGGCCATCCCGATCTTTGTTTACCTGTGCTTTGAGAAACAACGGCCCTCCTGGGCTGCGTTTTTGCTCATTGTCGGGTTCTACATCAAGATTTATAGCCTGGTTGGAGCCGCTCTTTTTTTGCTGTATCCAGGGCAGCGCGTCCGGTTTATAGCGTACATGGCTTTCTGGGCGGTTGCGCTGGGGTTGATGCCGCTTTTGTTTACCAGTCCGGCCAGCTTACTGGAACAGTACCGCTGGTGGGTAGAGGAACTGTTCCTTAAGTCGGACAGTGACAAATGGATCAATACCTCGATTCACCGAATACTGCATCTGTTCGTCTCGCCCAACATACCAACGGCGGCCATCATTGGGGGTGGAGTTGTGCTGTTCTGTACGGTATACGCGCAAATCAGGCGGTTTAGCGAGCATACGTTCCGCATGTTACTGCTGGCTTCAATCCTTATCTTTCAGGTTATATTTAATCCTATTGCCGAGTCACCGGTGTACATTGTAGCCGTTACGGGTGTGCTGATCTGGTGGTTTGCCAGTCCACAAACGGGGTTGGACCGCGCTCTGCTTATTGCCTGTTTTGTCCTTACGGTAGTATCCAAGAGCGACATCTTTCCGGATGTTCTGCGTGATCGCTACGTACTGCCTTACGTGCTCAGGGCATTTCCCTGTGCGCTGATCTGGTTTCGGATCATCTACCTGATGCACATGCCAATGGCCGTTCAGAAACCCTCTGACGTTGAACTGAAAACCATTGAACACCGCTGAAACCAGCCTTCATACCAGAATCCGTCAGTGTGTTGTCATACTTAAAAAATCGGCACAGCGTTTGATAGACAAACACCAAAACGTAACTCAATTCTTATTCCGATGAATACTATTTTTCCCGCCATTCGCTCATATTTCGTAGTGGCAATGGTTTTGTTTCTCTTTGGCTCACTAACCACGTCCTGCAAGTCGAAAGGCGGCACTGACCCCGACATCGACCCCCGCGATCAATATGTGGGAGCCTACGAAGGGGGCGAAAAGGGGTATCAGAGCGTTATTGCGATTGGTACGCTACAGTTCAATCCGGAGTTTGGGCCAACGAATATCACGGTTTCCAAAAGTTCTAATCCGAAGGAGATTTACATTGAGTCTGCTAACCAGTCGCTGAAAGTAACCGCTGAACTCAATGGTGAAAACTTTACCGTTATCGACAAAAACAGTAACCAGATTTTTGTGCCGCCCAACAACAACTACACCGGCAGTTACAAAGCCACGGGCGTTTTTGGGAAGGACCAGGCTTCTGGTAAGCTGGCTTTCGTGTTGACCGCAACTACTGAGACACTTAAGGACGGTACCGCTATTCGAAAGGTTGAGACGTATAACGGAACCAAAAAATAACCTAACTTGGAGCGGATTATTAACCCCGGTTTATTGATGAAAACATATCTTCTGGCCGGCCTGATGGCCGGTCTTTTTTTGTCCGCGTCGGCCCAGACGCCCACTGCCGTTCGCCCAGCCGCCCGGACCGCCACCACCCATCCTATTTTGCAGGATGCTACGCCCGAAAGTGTTGGTATCAGCAGCGACCGGCTCCGGCGCATGGACGCCGTTATCAACGACTACATTAAGCAGGGCCGACAGGCGGGCGTGGCCGTACTGGTGGCCCGCAACGGGCGTATTGTGTATCATAAAGCCTACGGGCAGGACGATATGGAAGCCGGTACACCGCTCAAACGCGATGCTATTTTCAGAATTGCCTCGCAAACTAAAGCTATTACCAGCATTGGCCTGATGATGCTTTTTGAGGAAGGTAAATTCCTGCTCGATGACCCCGTCAGTAACTATATTCCGGCCTTCAAAAACATGATGGTCATCGACAAATACAGCGAGAAAGATACGACCTACACCACCGTGCCGGCTAAACGCCCCATCACCATCCGGCAGTTGCTTACCCATACGTCGGGCATTAGCTACCCCGGCATCGGCTCCAAAGAGGCCGTAGCCATCTACGCTAAAAACCGGATTCCGAGCGGTATCGGTACGCCCGACGGTACGCTGCAAGATGCTATGGACCGCCTGGCCACGCTGCCGCTTATGTTCCAGCCCGGCGACCGCTGGAGTTATGGCCTGAGCGTCGACCTGGTGGGGCGACTGATTGAGGTGCTGTCGGGGCAGCCGCTGGACCAGTATCTGAAAACGCGCCTGTTCGATCCGCTGGGTATGAACGACACTTATTTTTACCTGCCCGCCAAACTCCAAAACCGCCTGACGCGCGTGTATACCGAAGATGCCAACAAGGCGATTCAGCGATTACCTGCGCAGGGTGGTATTTCGGAAAATTATCCAAAACAGGCTGGGACGTATTTCTCGGGCGGAGCGGGGCTGTCCTCTACCATGCTGGATTATGCCGTTTTCCTGCAAATGATGCTGAACGGGGGCGAGTACAACGGTAAACGCATCCTCAGCCCAACTACGGTACGGCTTATTACGACCAATCAGATTGGCGATCTGAACCAGGGTCTTAACAAATTTGGACTGGGCTTTGCCATTACTTCCGGGAAAAGCGCGGCCCGTTTGCCGGTTTCAGAAGGAAGTTATGACTGGGGCGGCTTCTTCGGTACTACCTACTGGGTTGACCCGACAGAGGGTGTTGTGGCCTTGATTTACACTCAGAAAGTGCCGAACAGCTACGGCGACCTGACCGACAAATTCAAAGTGCTGGTCTATCAGGCCATCACCGAACTAAACAGTAAATAACTCGTGGTAATTCTTTGTCATTCGTCGCACGTGCAATGAATGACAAAGAATTACCATCAATGACAAAACAAGATCCTAAAACCATGAAACACATCCTGACCCTCTGCCTGTTGCTCGCTGCCCAGTTTGTGGTGGCTCAATCTAAAGACGAAAAAGCGGTTGTCGATACCGAACGACGCCGGTTCGATGCGCAGGTGAGTAAAGACTACGCCGTGCTGGACCGTGTCCTGGCCGATGATCTGATCTACGCCCACTCCAACGGCAACACTGATACCAAGCAATCGTATATCGAGTCGATCCGTAACGGAAAGTCCAATTACGGATCTATCGACGTACTGGAGCAGAAAGTGCGCGTGTACGGCAATACGGCTGTTATCAAGGGTATTTGCCAGATAAAAAACGTCCCGCCAGCTGCCGACCTCAAACTGAGCTATACCGATGTTTACGTTAAAAAGAAAGGACAGTGGCAGATGGTAACGTGGCAGTCGTTGAGAATGCCTCAGTAGGTTGTCTGAACTGGTCTGAACCAATTTTGAACCAGGATTTTAAGTAAGATTTAACTGATTTTCAGGATTTGCACACGTCCGGATAGTCCTGAAAATCAGTTAAATCTTACTTAAAATCCTGGTTTAAATATTCCCGCAACTCGGTGGCATCCTGAGCGTTCATGCGTCCGGCCAGAACGAGCCGGAGTTGTCGTCGGCGCAGGGCGCTGGCGTAGCGGTCTTTTTCTTCGTCGGTTTCGGCAATGACGCCCGGTACTTCAATGGGCCTGCCGCTCTGGTCGACGGCTACGAACGTGTAAAACGCGCTGTTGGTGCTGACCCGAATGCCCGCCGGAATGTCTTCAGCCCATACTTCGATAAAAACTTCCATCGATGAGTTGAATGAGCGCGTTACCTGGGCTTTCATCGTTACAATATTGCCCAGCCGGATGGGTTCAGCAAACGATACGTTATCGACCGAGGCCGTTACAACGATGCGGTTAGAGTGTTTCTGAGCGGCAATGGCCGCGGCAATATCCATGAAATGGAGCAGGCGGCCCCCCATCAGGTTATGGAGGGTGTTGGTATCATTGGGCAAAACCATTTCGGTCATGACTGTTATGGATTCGCGGGCAAATTTGGGGTGGGGCATGGTATCAGTTTACGGGTATTCACAATAGTGGGACAAAGATGCTGCGTTGCCAACCAATAACTGAAACGGGAAATGAACAAATCGGGTTTTGGGGAGAGAAACATCCGTATTTTTGTTTTATTAAGTCCTGAAATACTGCAACCCGTCATGGAAGGTATCATCAATTATTTCGAGCATATCCCGTCACTGCACCGGAGTCTGATTCTGGTGGGCGGCATCACAATTTTCTGGCTTATCGAGAGTGCGGTGCCGCTGTTTCGGTTTGGGTATCGTAAATACCGTCATGCGGGGATCAACTTCTTTTTTACGATGACCACCATCATCGTCAACTTCACGCTGGCGTTTTTGCTGCTGCGTACCAGCGACTGGACGGTGCAAAATGGGGTTGGGCTGTTGCAGTGGGTGCAACTGCCGCTCTGGGCCGAGGTTATCGCTGGTCTGCTGGCTCTCGATTTGATTGGTGCATGGCTGGCACACTGGGCCGAACATCAGGTAAAATTCCTGTGGCGGTTTCACCTGATTCACCATACCGATACGTTTGTCGATACAACAACGGCTAATCGGCACCACCCCGGCGAAAGCGTGATCCGGTTCGCGTTTACGCTGGTGGCTGTGCTGCTGACGGGCGCGCCTATGTGGCTTGTGTTCATGTACCAGGCCTTGTCGGTCGCGCTGTCGCAGTTTAATCACGCCAACATCGAGCTGCCCCGCTGGGCCGACCGGCTGCTGGGGCTGGTAATTGTGACGCCCAACATGCACCACGTACACCATCACTACGTTCTGCCCGTAACAAATACCAACTACGGCAATATCTTCCCCTACTGGGACCGGTTGTTTGGTACTTACCACGAAATGGCGGGTCGCGATCTCAAATACGGTATCGACACTCACCCCGAACCGCACGAACATTCGTACATTGGCAACCTGCTTAAAGTGCCGTTCCAGTCGTACCGCCAGCCCGTAGGCGAATCCAGACCCGAATCAGAACCTGCGTAAGGGCGTTCGCTAATAACTAACCGACGCTAAATTTCTGGTTTATTTCTGCTAAGGCTCCTGGCAGGTCAAATTGTGGGTCTCTACCAGACGGGCATAAAGAAACGCCTGACCTACCCGCCATTCCAGTTTTTAATTCCGATATCGTCGACGAAAGCGGCTACGCCTACAATCGTATTTATCGCCCTGCCCATCTGAATCAGGCCTGTGATGGACGGTATTACAGGCCTGATTCAGATGGGCCGTTCAAACAGTTTTCAGGCGAAAAGGCCGGAGATAAACCAGTTTTCTGGCTATTCAATTAACAATTTGGATTGACACACGTTTGCGTTGAAGGAGAAATCCTTTTTATGATTTAACACAAACCT
>JACMPG010000057.1 GCA_014377625.1 Spirosoma sp. | reverse complement strand
CGGAAGAATTACCCTCGCCGTTGACGATCTCCTGAATACAATGCGCTGGAGGCAGTCGGGAAGCGCGGGCAACCAGGAGTTTGCCATCTACCGCAAGTGGGAAAGTCGCCGGATTAGCGTACGGTTCACGTACCGCTTCGGCAACCGCGACGTAAAAGCTGCCCGCGACCGCGAAACCAGCACCGATGCCGGGCGGATTACAACGAAGGGGAACTTATGAATGGACAATGCAAAACGAATCGTCGGACGTTCAGCCGTTCTTCTGTGTTTGCTCCAGCAGCACTCGTTGGCAACAGGATAAACGCCCCAGCGGGTTCGGGCTTATATCTAAAGGCTCCGGCTGACAAGGCAAACTTTTGAAAAAATAATATTCAGATTTTTAATGTTGACTTTCGGCCAACAGAGAGCACACTCCTCTGGTAACAGTTCAATAATCATTTTATTTAAACCTAAAACCATGCAAAACCTGAAGACATTAATCACCGTATTGGCCCTGACACTGTTTCTCAATAATTGTCGTTCCAGTGATCCCTATCGCTCAAATTATCTTGGCTCGGCCACAACCATCCCCCCTGGCAAAGACTTTGAATTAGGTGGCAACGGCAATGGTGCTTTTTCAGCGCAGGTGCGAAATGTTGGTGGTAGTGCCGTAGCGATAAGCCAACGGCAGTCCGATGGCCAAGTGACGTCACTTGGTAAACTACAACCTGGTGATCAGAGGATTTTGCAGTTTGTAGCTGGGTCTACGGCTGTATTTAGCAATGCATCTGCTCAGTCAGCAGAGTTAGGCTTGAAGGTGATAGGGGACACAAATCTACGTATGGGGTATGCAAAGGAAAATTAATGGTTTTATAGTACATACCGCTTCGACAACCGCAACGTAAAAGCCGCCCGCAACCGCGAAACCGGCACCGATGCCGGGTGGATTACGACGAAGGGGAATTTGTAAGTGAATGATGAAAAACGTACTACACACAATGCAAACCAGACTAATTTTTCTCCTGCTCTTCGTGAGCTTGTTTAATCCCGTCTTTGCGCAGCAGAACACGGATGCTCCCCGGATCACGTTCATGCTCAAAAATACGCTGGGCTATCACCGCATGTTTCGGGTGGAGGGACCGGGCATTGCTTATGGTTTCACGATGAGTAAACGCGAAACCATACCGTGTACCTGGCCCGTTGGCTCCCGGCTTTATTTCAGCCGCGACGGCGAAACCACAACTGGCCTGATCCTGACTGTAACAGCCGCCGACGAAGGAAAAACGCTCGGGACCGACACTGAAACAATGGAAACGGCTGGTATTCCCCCAGCGAAAACGGCCAGGCAAACGGCTAAAGAAACCGTTGTAATCCGACTGCGCAACCCCAGCTCGCAACGCCGGAAAGTGGCGCTCATTAGCTATGAACCCGATCAAACCGGCAACAGCACCGTTATCTTTACACTGGCCCCGTTGATAGGCTTCAAAACAGTTCGTTTTCCGGTGGGCACCAAATTGTATGTTGCTGACGATCAGCAGGTCAATGTGGTGATGAGTGGCAAACGCATCGATAACAGTAAGCCGTTTCTGACCGTACAGGCCAGTGATGCAGGTAAAACGTTCAACCTTCCTTAGCTCCCGTTCGTTATATGAATTTCTTTTTTTCGGCTTACTCAATGCCGTTGCTGTTTGGCTTTGTGCAGGCGTGGGTCTATGCTCTATTATTATGGATACGCGGTAGGCGGGAGGAGCGGCTGTCTGATAGGTTGCTGGGCTGGGTGCTGGTGGGCCTGGCGTTTGAGATTTGGATATACATGCTGGGCTTTGGCGGTATAGAGATTTTCTGGCAGCGGCTGGAGTTTTTCCCGCGTACGCTGACCCTCCTGCTGCCACCCCTCATCTATTTTTATCTCCGCGCCCAGTTCGATACCGGATTCGGCTTCCAACCCCGCGATGCCTGGCACTTCGTGCCGTTTGTGGCCGATACGCTGTACCACGTAGTCGTATTTGCGATGGGGCCAGCCTTTGTTCAGTATTGGGAAGTGAGCGTCCATAACTTGGGTATCAACCATCTGGAATATTTCGGCGCTGAAACGCAGCAGTTTCTGTACCTCTACTGGTCATTCCAACTCTACCAGTCTTACCGGGCCTGGACCAAAACTCAGTTTTCCGATACGGAATCGATTAGTTTTAGATGGTATCGTAATTTCCTGATTGCCCTGTTCATCACTATGGTAACCAACCTGCTGGTAACGCTTATCGACCTCTGGCTTAATCTTGACTTCTGGCATGACTGGTGGGGTAATCTGGTAACGGTCGTGTTTATTTACTACGTCAGTATCGAGGGGTACGCTCAGCAGCAAACAGCCAATAAACTACATTTCAATCCCAATAGCCCCATTACCGGGTCGATTGAGGAACAACCGCAAACACTCGTTACAATCGGCACCGGCGTAGGTGAGCCTGTTCCGGTGATAGATACTAACCTGGCTAAAGCTACGCTACCCGATCTGCCCGAACGCCTGGCCCATCTCCTGACCTACATGACCAACGAAAAACCGCACCTCGATGCCGACCTGTCGCTAACTGACCTGGCCCGGCGGCTCCATACCAACTCGGTTATACTGTCGCAGGTTATCAATACCGGCACGGGGCAAAACTTCAACGATTTTGTGAACAGATACCGGGTGGACGAATTCAAGCAGCAGATTCGCGATCCGGCCAATGCGCACCTGAGTTTTCTGGGGCTTGCGCTGGACTGTGGCTTCAATTCAAAAGCTACGTTCAACCGGGCATTCAAAAAGTTTACGGGTGGTTCACCTAAAGAATTTGCCGGTAACGCGTAGCCATACTACTGCGACTGCGTAGCCTGTTGGGCGGCTGCGGTGCTGTCGGCGATGCGTTTTTCATCAGCTTTCCGGCGTTTTTTAAAGAAACCCCGCAGCAGAAAATTGTTTTGAGCAGCTTTCAGGTCCTCGTTCAGCAAAATCGATCCCCGGCTCAGGTTGCTGATGGTGGTGCGCAGGTTGCGGGCTGTTTCTTCGTCGGTGAGTAAAACTCCCAGCGGACTGTTGCTATTATTGAGTTTCTGTGATGCTTTGTTCAGGTTAGCTACCGTCTGATCGGCAGAGCCAGCCGCGTTTTCGAGCCGGGTAGCCGAGCGGCTCAGTCGCCGGAAAATAGTTGTATCGGTTACCAGATCATTGGCTAAGCCACCGGGCTGATTTAGCTTGTTAGCAAACGTATTGGCCGAACTGGCAATGCGGTTGGCTTCGCTGGCCACGCGCACTGCCTGTGCCGATGCCTGATTCAAATTATTCATGGTAGAGCGGAACCGGTCGGCCAGGGTAGAATCGGTCAGAATGGCACCCACGGTCCCCTTGCCACGCTTGATGTTGCCAATCAGATCGCGTACGTCATTGGTGACTTTGAGCAGGTTTTGATTGTTTTCCTGAAGGGTTTCCAGCATGGCATCGGTGCTGATGGCGGCTACGGTGCGCAACCGGTCGCCGTCAGAAACGGGTTCGGCCTTTTGAGAGCCACCTACGATCTGGATAATTTTGTTGCCAATCAGACCATCCGTACTGATCGTAGCCCCGGCGTCAGTGCGGACGTATTCGCGCGATGATTCCTCGATGTTCATGTCGACTTCTACCTGCGAGGTGCCATAGAAAACAACCCGCTTCACCGTGCCGATCTTAACGCCCGAAAACCAGACGTTGTTACCCACCTTGAGCCCGCTGACATCATCGAAGATGGCAATGATTTTGATGCTTTTGGTAAAGCGTTTCTGCTGACCACCCAGCACGAAAATACCAGCCACAAAAATCAACAGGCCAATGGCAACGAATATGCCCACGGTAATGGAGCGTTTATTTGACTCGGCTGACATTCTTTATCTGTTAAAAGTTTAAGGTTTAAGACTGCGTGTTGAACGCGGGTTTGCGTCAGACCGTAAGGCTGAACATTGAACAATGTATAAAACGGCTATTCCACAAATTTGTAATTATAAAATTGCTGCACGCGCTCGTCAGGATCGGTAAACACCTCTTCAAACGTACCAATACGCTCAAATGTACCGTCTAAAAGCATGGCTACGCGGTCGGCGGTGGTTTTAGCGCAGGTCAGGTCGTGGGTAATAACGATAGACGAGGCACCAGTCCGTTCGCGAACTTCATTAATTAACTTATTAATTTCTACGCTTGTTATGGGGTCCAGGCCTGATGTTGGCTCATCGTACAGCATGATCTCCGGTTTAAGCATGAGTGTCCGGGCAATGCCGATGCGTTTTCGCTGCCCGCCCGACAATTCGGACGGCATCTGATCAATAGTTTGTAGCAAGCCTACGCCGTCAAGCCCTTCTTCAACGGCGCGGTTGATCTCGGCCCGGCTCAGGTTTCTGACGTTGCGTACGAGTGGGAATTCCAGATTCTCGCGGATGCTCATACTGTCGTACAGCGCACTATTCTGGAATGAGAAACCAATTTTCTGCCGAAAGGCATCCAACTCTTTTCCCCGCAAACGCTCCACGTCCTGGCCAAGCACGAACACCTGCCCTGAATCTGGCTTGAGCAGACCCGCAATGATTTTAATCAGCACTGACTTTCCACTACCTGACCGGCCCAGTACGGCAACGTTTTCGCCCCGGTGCAATTCCAGATCAACGCCCCGCAATACGTGCAGATCGCCAAATGATTTTCGCAGCCCCTGGATGGATATGACAGATTCAGACATTCTTTAAAAATTGTAAGTGGTCCGCCACTGCGGTTATAAAGTCGTACCGTTGTAAAGTTGGCTGCCGCAAGAATGCTGACGAGAGGATATCCATTGCGTTGGTCAACTTTATAACTTTACAACCGCTTCGGCGGTCTGATTATAACCCCTTTCTAACTGCCCCGGATGGCGTTGAGGATTTGCAGGGAGAATAATTCTTCGACAAATACCAGGAACATAGCCGTTACGACCGACGAGTTGGCCGCTTTGCCCACGCCCTCGGTACCACGCGATGAATGGTAGCCTTTGTAGCAACCCACTATACCGATGGTAAAGCCGAAGACTACTGATTTGACCAGCGCGGTGAATATATCCAGGTAGGTAATGGTACCGAAAATCTCCTGTATAAACGACGTCAGGCTTATCAATTCGTTTTGATTGACGTTGATAAACGCGCCCACAAACGCCACGAAAATGGTGTACATGGTCAGCATCGGAATGGTGATGGTAGTGGCAATAACCCGACTCACGACCAGAAACTTGAACGGATTAGTACCTGACACTTCCATGGCGTCGATCTGTTCCGTTACGTTCATCGACCCCAGTTCGGCCCCGATACTCGACCCAATTTTACCGGCAGCAATCAGAGCGGTTACCAGTGGCCCCACCGCCCGCACTACCGCAATGGCCACCAGCGACGGTAACCACGACGTAGCACCAAACTCGGTCAGCGACGGACGTGACTGATTGGTGAAGACAATACCGGTGATAAACCCTGTGATCGAGATCAGCAGCAACGAGCGGTAGCCCACTTCGTAACACTGACGGATAATTTCCTTGAACTCATAAGGCGGCAGAACTAATTCGCGAAAAAAGCGACCTATAAAAGTCGCCACATCGGCAAGATTAATAAAAAATCGCGCGAATACACCCGGCTCGACGGAGGCTTTGGGCGGTAAATCAGTACGTGGTTCGGTCTCGGTTTGCATTTAACGCTACATATACCCGACAGCCTGAGGTCGGCGCGGTCGAATGTAGGAGCATAACTCGGTTTTTGCAAGGTAGGTTTAGGGGATCAATTCTGAATAACAGAATGAGTGAACGATTGAATAGGCTGATGCATCAGTAATCCGCGCCAGCCTATTCATTCACTCATTCTACCAGCGGAACGCCGGACTGTCACAATGGACGATTAAGACAGAAACGTCGAGTAATCGTCCGGGCGGGAGAAGACTTCTTTATACACCAGAATACGAAACAGGTAGTAGCGCGTTTCGCGGTGGAGGTTCAGCCGAAAATAGTCACTGTGAGGGCTACGTTTGAGTTGATTGCTGAGGTAGCCTGGCCCGGCATTGTAGGCTGCCGCCACCAAAGACCACGAACCCAGTTTGCCGTAAAGTCGACGCAGATATTTACAGGCTGCCTCGGTCGATTTCTTTACGTCGAAGCGCTCGTCT